>JBJSWO010000062.1:0-3238 GCA_046085905.1 Actinomycetes bacterium
GCTCGCGCTCGCCGGCCAGCACGCCGCCGACATGGAAGGGCTGGTTCGGCAGGGCCGCATTGAGAGCGACCCACTCGGCATCACTAGGGCGCTGCTTCACGCTGGGGCGCAGGGCCTCACCCGTGACAGCGCCGCGGTACACGGAGCCGAGCTCGAAGACATTGAGGCTGGTCGTTCCGCGCCCGGCATTCCGACGAACCGCAGCCAGCAGACCCGGGAGAAGCGTGGCGCGCAGGAACGGCTGCTGGTCGCTCATCGGGTTCGCCAGCCGCACGTCGGAGCGACGCGGATCGCCATCGGCGATGCGCAGTGCATCGAGCTCGGAATCCGAGACGAACGGGTAGCTGAGAACCTCCACGCCACCACGTGCAGCGAGCATTGTGCCGACCCGACGGCGCATGCGCTGCGCTGAGGTGAGTCCGTGACCGACGGCTGCGATAGGGAGACGCGAGGGCACGTTGTCGTAGCCGATGAGCCGAATGACCTCCTCGACGAGGTCTGCGGGATCGGTGAGGTCAGCGCGCCAGCTCGGAGGCACAACGCGGAGCCGGCGGTCGTCAGCGACGATCTCGCAGCCGACTCGCGCGAGGTTCTCGATGACCAGGACCTCGGGGATCTCCATGCCGGCAACCGCCGAGGGCTCGGATGAGGGCAGCTCGATCACCGTGGGCTGCACCGGTGCCTCGACAGCCGTCATCCCGACATAGTGGCCGCCGCCGAACTGGAGCAGAAGTGCCGCCGCACGCGCTGACGCATACGGCGCGAGCTGCCGGTCGACACCGCGCTCGAAGCGGCGGGACGCCTCGGAGCTCAGCTTGTGCCGACGCGCCATCCGAGCGACGACGTCAGCGGAGAAGTGCGCCGCCTCGAGGGCGATCGAGGTCGACTCGGAGTCGATCTCGGTCTCGAGTCCGCCCATCGTGCCGGCGAGTCCGATCGGGCCACGGTCGTCGCAGATGACGAGGTCATCGGACGAGAGCGTGCGCACCACATGATCAAGAGTCTCGAGGGTGTCGCCATCGTTCGGGCGAGCCGCACGGATCGCACCGCGGATCTTGCCCAGGTCGAAGGCGTGCAGGGGCTGCCCCGTCTCGAGCATGACGTAGTTGGTGACATCGACGGCCAGCGAGACCGGACGCATACCGCAGGCACTGAGCCGGCTCTGCATCCATCCCGGCGAAACTGCTGAGGGGTCGAAGCCCACGATGGTGCGCAGGGTGAACAGGCCGCATGCCTCGAGATCATCGCTCGCGCACTCGGCGGGAACCCGTTCAGAGTCAGGTGCAGGCAGCTCGACGAGCTCGAGGCCCGGATCGATGAAGTCGACGCCGTAGGACACGGCCAGCTCACGGGCCAGGCCGCGCATCGAGAGCGCGTATCCACGATCCGGAGTCACGGCGATGTCGAGTACCTCATCGCCTACGCCGAGTATGGGCCGTGCATCGTCACCGGGAGTCGCGGAGTCGTGCTCGAGGATGATGATGCCGTCGTGGCCCTCACCCAGGCCGAGCTCGCGCTCGGAGCAGAGCATGCCGTCGGACACGTGTCCGTAGGTCTCACGCGTCGCGATGGTGAAGCCGCCCGGGAGCATGGTGCCGGGAAGTGCGACGACGACCAGATCACCCTCGGCGAAGTTGCGCGCGCCGCAGATGATGCCGCGCGTGAGGCTTCCGACATCAACCTGGCACCAGCGGATCGGCTTCTTGAATTCCGTGAGCTCCTCGACGGACTCGACGCGACCGACGACGAGATCACCGACAACTCCCTCGCCGAGGGTCTCGACCGTCTCGACCTCGAGGCCGGCCCGGATGAGTCGCTCTGCGATATCACGGCCGCTCTCGGACTCCGGGATTGCGACAAGATCGCGCAGCCAGGACACAGGTGCGCGCATCAGGACTCCACTCCGAAAGCCTGGCTGAACCGGACGTCGCCCTCGACCATGTCACGCATGTCTGTCACTCCGTTGCGGAACATCAAGGTGCGCTCGATTCCCATGCCGAAGGCGAAACCGCGGTACACGGATGAATCAATGCCCACGGCATCGAGCACCCGCGGATTGACCATGCCGCAGCCACCCCACTCGATCCAGCCCTCACTGGCGCATGTGCGGCAGGGATGATCGGGATTACCGATGGACGCACCCCGGCACACGAAGCACTGAACGTCGAGCTCGGCACTCGGCTCGGTGACCGGGAAGTACGACGGGAGCAGGCGAGTGACGATGCCCTCGCCGAACATCTCGGCGGCGAAGTGATCGAGGGTGCCCTTGAGATCGGCCATCGTGATGCCGGTGTCGATGGCCAGGCCCTCGACCTGGTGGAAGACCGGCGTGTGAGTGGCATCGAGCTCATCGGTGCGGAAGACCCGCCCGGGAGCCACCACGTAGATCGGCAGCGGGCGATCGAGCATGGCACGGATCTGGATAGGCGAGGTCTGGGTGCGCAGCACCACGCCGCTCTCGGCCGAGCCGACGTAGAAGGTGTCCTGCATCGTGCGGGCCGGGTGATCCGGCGGCACGTTCAGGGCATCGAAGTTCACCCACTCGGACTCGACCTCGGGCCCCTCTGCGATGTCGTAGCCCATGGCGATGAACACGTCGCAGATGCGCTCCATCAAGGTGGTGAGTGGGTGACGGCCGCCCAGCGGCTGGCGGTCGACGGGCAGCGTGACATCGACGGCTTCCTCGACCAGCACGCGCTCATCACGCTCGGCCTCGAGGATCTCGGTACGAGCGTCGAGTGCGGACTTGATCGACCCGCGAGCCTCGCCGATGCGCTTGCCGGCCTCGGCCTTGGCGGCAGGCGGCAGGGCGCCGATCTCGCGATTGGCCAATGCGAGTGGCGAGCGATCGCCGGCATGTGCGAGGCGGACATCCTTCAGCTCGGCAAGGTCGCTGGCCGCAGCGATTGCCGAGAGAGCCTCGGAGACCATGGCGTCGATCGCGGACGGATCGAGGGCAGCGACCTGCTTGGGGTCGAAGGAGGAATTAGGCGCAGACATAGCCCCGCGAGTATCCCAGATGGAGCGTGCCCCGCCTAACGACGGTCCTGGCGCGCCGCAGGCGCTTCGGGACCGGATGACGAACTACTCCCCCAGGATCGACTTCACGAGCTGATCGACCGCGGCATCGAGATCGCCGTTGCCCGCCAGCACGAGATCGGGATGCTCGGGAATCTCGTAGTCCTGTCCCACGCCCGTCATATTCGGCAACGACCCGGCCGCCGCCTTCGCGTACAGG
>JBJSWO010000063.1:0-5696 GCA_046085905.1 Actinomycetes bacterium
GCACGTCGTCTCGGTTCAGGCTCTCGACTCGACGTCGTTTCATCTGGCTCGTGGACGCCATGCCGACCCGAGGCGCTTCTCCTTGATGCGCTCCTGGCACAGTGGCTCCGGCGTGATCATCACCCTCGATGACCCCCGAGATCCGCACCCGGCCTGGATCCTGACCACTGCCCGACCTGAACGACTGGCTGCTGCCCTAGCATGAACACATGAGCGGAGCCGAGATCGAGACCACTGAGCCACAGGTCAATCCGATGGTGCACGTCATCGCGCCGATCGTGGCCTTCGGCGCCACCATGCTGGTGCGCAAGGTGCTGCAGACGGGATATCGACTGGTCACGGGCTCTGATGCCCCTGACACCCGCGACCCTCAGGTGAAGTTCACGCGTGCCCTCACCTGGACGATCATCACGGCCGCCACGGCCGCGGTGGTCGAGGTCGAGGTGTACCGATTCGTCAACAAGCGCGGCGAGCACACCGCCTAGCCGCTGCGCTCTGGCTCAGCCTGCCGCCCAGCCGTGAGCGCTCAGGAGCACTCGGTGCACACGGGGCCGGTCTTGCCCTCGTGATCGAGCTGGCTGCGATGGTGCACCAGGAAGCACTTCGAGCAGGTGAACTCATCGGCCTGGCGCGGCAGCACGCGAACGGTCAGGCTCTCGTCGGACAGGTCGGCACCCGGCAGCTCCAGATTCTCGGCGAGCTCGGCCTCATCGACATCAACGGCCGAGGACGCCTTGTCAGCGCGACGGGCCTTCAGCTCCTCGAGGGAATCCTCGGCGAGCTCCTCGTCGGTCTTGCGCGGTGCGTCATAGTCGGTCGCCATGGTCAATCCCTTCCCTGCCTGTGTGTCACAGCCAACATCGCGGGAACAGGATTTGTTCCCTGTGTCGGCGCGCAGATTGTGCCCCACCCGCGGCCCGAGGCCAACTCGGGGTCATCCCCCGCGTGTCGCGGTACCGTTCGGCCATGGCGATCTACGCGCTCGGGAACCTGATCCCCCGAATCGACCCCAGTGCCTTCGTGCACCCTGACGCGGTCATCATCGGGGACGTGACGGTCGGGGCGGAGTCGAGTATCTGGCCCACGGCGGTGCTGCGCGGGGATCATGCCCCGATCGTCATCGGCGCCCAGACGTCGATCCAGGACGGCACGGTGATCCACGTTTCACGAGGCATTCCCACAACGGTCGGCAATCGGTGCGTGGTCGGCCACAACGCCCACCTCGAGGGCTGCACGATCCACGACCACTGCCTGGTGGGATCCGGATCGGTCGTCCTTCACAAGGTCGAGGTGGGACCCCACTCGCTGATCGGAGCCTGTGCCATGGTTCCCAACAACAAGATCATTCCCCCGCACGCTAAGGCACTCGGTGTTCCGGTGACCATCACCGAGAACGCCATTGGTCCCGATGACTTCGAGCACGCGGTCGACAGCTACGTGCGCAACGTGCATCAATACGCGGCAGAGCTGCGCAGGCTCGACTGATCATGCTCGCGCCCTATCGCAACATCCTGCGCGTCAACGGGGCAGCCCGCTTCTCCGCCATCGGACTGCTGGCCCGCCTGCCCACCGCGATGATCGTGCTTGCCATCATCCTGTTCGTCAGTGCGCAGACCGACTCCTTCGCTGTCGCCGGTGCCATGACAGCCGCATTCCAGATCAGTGCATCATCAGTCACGATCGTCAGCAGCCGAATCGCGGACAGGCTCGGCCAGGCACGCGTGCTTCCTGTGCTCTGCCTGGTCAATGCCCTGTTCACGATCATGTTCGTCATCAGCATGCAGCGCGACATGCCCCTCGTGATCTCAGGGATGCTCATCGCCTTCGCCGGCGCCTTCATGCCGGCCATCGGCAGCATGATTCGCGCCCGATGGGCGCATCTCACCTCCGGCGACGACTTGCGCACGGCCTTTGCCATGGAGAGCACCTTCGATGAGATCGACTGGACCATCGGGCCACTGCTGACCGCCCTGCTGGCGGCCGCACTCGATCCCGCGGCGCCGCTCATCGCCGCTGCCGCGATGACCGCGGTCTTCGGACTGGCCCTTGCGTCACTGAGGGCCTCCCAGCCCGCGCCCAGTCCTGCACGTCCGCGCCATGATCGCAGCGGCCTGCTGCGCAATGGACTTCCTGTCGTCGTGGTCACCCTTGCCGGCGTCGGAGTCATGTTCGGTGCCTACGAGGTCGCCGTGCCTGCCTTCGCCGCAGCACAGGGTGCGCCGAATGCCAGCGGGCTCGTTCTCGCCGCATGGGCAGTGGGCTCGATGATCGGCGGCCTGTGGTTCGGGACGCGCCGCTGGAGCGCGAGTCTTCCTCGACAGGCACAGCTGGCCATCGGCTTCATGGCACTGGCAATCATCCCCGGGCTGATCAATCATTCGATCGCCGTGAGCCTGGCCGCCGCATTCCTGGCCGGCGTGGCCATCGCGCCGTCATTGATCACCCAGTTCTCCCTCGCTGAGCGACTGGTGGATTCCGATCGCATCACCGAGGGCATCACCTGGGCCATGTCAGGCATAACCCTCGGCTTCGCCGCAGGCAGTGCCCTCTCCGGGGCACTGATCGACATCTGGGGCGTGCGCGCCGGATTCGCTGTCGCCCTGACGGGCGCGGTCATCGCCTTTGCCCTGGCCTGGTGCTTCCGCGACCATCTCGAGCGCCACATGCGCCACGGTCAGGAGCCCGCGGCGTTCGCGGCAGGCTGGGATCCCGTTCCCGGACCCGTGCCCGGCAGCTTCGACAACTCCGACTCGAACCCACGCTGACTCAGCCGATGCGCCCCGCGTGCTGCGCGAAGGGGTAAGTTGTCGGGCAGTACATCCGCCACCCGAGGAGTCGTCCTGCAACCGCTCAGCCCCAAGGAGATCCAGGCCCGCGTTCGCGCCGGGGCCTCTCCTGATGTCGTCGCTGCCGAGATGGGCTGGGAACTCGAGAAGGTCGAGCGGTACGCAGGTCCGCCGCTGGCTGAGCGTGCCTACATCGCCGATCGAGCGCAGGCCGTCGAGGTTCGCGCGGGAGTCACGCTGGCAAGCAGTGCGAAGTCCGTCCTCGAAGCTGACGGCGTCGATCCCGAATCGGTCGAATGGGACTCCTGGCGTCGCGAGGATGCCAAGTGGATCGTCTCGGTGGCCTATGCGCGAGGCGCGGGCAATGCACGGGCGAACTGGACCTTCGACAACGCCGGCAGCAATCTGCACCCCCTCGACGAGACTGCTCGCCATCTCATGGGCGTGAGCGCCGCTCCGAGTGAGTCCGAGGAGATCGATTTCATCACCGATGATGCCCAGGTGTCAGTGGTCGACGATGCGGAGATCATCGAGACCCTTCGTCAGTCGCAGTCCCTCACACGTCCGCATCTGGTGGCCGTGCCCAGCGATCCGACCGAGACCGTCAGCATCACGCGCCAGGAAGTTGTCGAGATCATCGAGACAGTCGTGGTCGAGACTGCCGCGGAGCCCCAGGCCGAGAGCGTGCAGGAAGTCCTGGACGTTCCTGCCGTGAAGACCCCGGCCAAGAAGGCCGCGAAGCCCAAGGCCAAGGGCCGTCGCGCCAGTGTTCCGAGCTGGGACGAGATCCTGTTCGGTGCCACCCGAGGCGACGACCAGTAGGTCAGTTGCCAGTGCCCCGCATGACAATTGCGGGAATTCTCATCTCCTCGTCGGTCATGGCCCCGTGCTGACCGATCAGTGCGGAGACGCGCCGATCGAAGGAGCTCGTCAGCGACGTCGTGCCGCGCGAGATGGCGACAAGATCACCGATGCGATCGGCGAAGTCGAACTCGACGTCGCCCAGCAGCCCTGAATCGATGAGTTCCTCGCGGGTACGAACGTCGACCTTGCCCGCCAGTCGGTCACGCCAGGCGGCAGTTGCCTCCGCTGCCGCTCCCTCGCGCACGTAGACGTGACGCATTCGAGGCTCCCCCGCGATGCGCTCCACGCCTTCGCGAAGAATCGGGTCGTCGTCGATGCTGATGCGGTCATCGCAGTTGACCATGCCGTGATCTGCGGTCACGACAGCCAGAGCGCCACTGGGCAGCGACTCAGCGATCTGCTCGATCAGGCGATCGACCTGCGCCAGGCCATCGTTCCATCGCCCTGATCCCACGCCCGAGCCGTGCCCGATGCGATCGAGATCGGGCCAGTACACGTACGTCAGCGAACGCGTGGATGAGCGCACCAGTCGATGAGTGTGCTCGATTCGGGCGGCCATGGAGTCGGCTGCCTGATAACTGCCGCCACGCAGCACGGCGCGAGTGAGCCCGGAGTCGGCATACGCGCCCGGAGCCACGGTGGTCACCTCGACACCGTGCATCGCCGCACTCTCGAAGATCGTGCGCTCCGGCTGCACGGCAAGCGGTGTTACGCCCTCGTTCCAATGCAGCGGGGTGAGGATCTCCTCGGATTCAGGAAGCCAGAAGCTCGCGCCCACGAGCCCGTGGGCGCCGGGCAGCAGCGCGGTGCCGAGAGTGCCCAGGCCTGCCGGAGTCGTCGACGGGAACACGGTCGAGATTTCCGTGGACTCATGCAGACTCGAGGTGAGGCACGGGGCGAGTTCGCGATGCTGCTGGAGTGAGTTCCAGCCCAGGCCATCGACCAGAACCATGACGACATGCCGCGCCTCGCCGAGGTCGAGGCTATCGACATAGCCGGGGATGCCGAGTGATGCCGCCGCCGAGGCCGGGACGTCAGCGAGGCCGCGCACTAGCGCAGTCGGGCTGCGGTGGCGTGGGACAGTGCGGCCGCGAACGCCAGTGCCTGCTTCACGACCTCGGCTCCATCAGCGACCTCCGAGACGCGCAGGGAGAGGTCATCGTTGCTCGAGGTGCCGGTGTAGCCGTGATCTGCTTCGCACGAAGGGTCGCCGCAGGTGGCCGGCTCGAGATCGATACGGCTGACGGCCCCCCAGCCAATGGTCAGGACTACCTCGGAGGCCGCGCCCCCGGGCTGGTGCCGAGCCGGCTCTGACACCACACGCGTGACCACGACCGAGTCGACTCGCTCGATGCGCACCGCTTCCGTGGAGGCCGTGGCGGTCGCGGTCGGATGCGACTCGTCGGCTGGATGCTCATCGGTGTGGCCGACGATCAGGCGGGTCGGAGTGAGGGCCAATACGGTCACGTGGCGGCGCAGTTCATCACGCTCGAAGGTGGCCTCATGGTGCACGACGTAGGCGGCGAGCGGCTCACCGGCCAGCGAGGTGCTCAGGGCGTCGGACACGAGGTCGGGGTAGTAGCCGCTGCGCTGGATATCCGAGCGCAATTGCTCCTCGAGGACGGCCTCACTCATGGGTCCATCATGGCAGAGTCGTCAGGGCCCTCGCCGCCGCGATGGTTCCTTCTGGGCAGGGGTGTCGGAGCACCGCTCCACGGGGACGAACCAGCACAATGAGGGCTCAGTCAACGAAGGGCTTCACGTGGCACGGCGTACCGCCAAGGCCTCCCCCGCCGGGGATGGCCGCATCGTCGACATCGACGTCTCCGAGGAGATGCGCAGCTCATTCCTCGAGTACGCCTACTCGGTCATCTACTCACGCGCCCTCCCCGACGCGCGCGATGGGCTCAAGCCCGTGCAGCGCCGGATCCTGTTCCAGATGTCGCAGATGGGCCTGCGCCCGGACCGCGGTCATGTCAAGAGCGCGCGCGTCGTCGGTGATGTCATGGGTCGCCTGCACCCGCACGGCGACTCGGCGATCTATGA
>JBJSWO010000064.1:0-8485 GCA_046085905.1 Actinomycetes bacterium
CCGATCTGCAGGGGCATGATCACGTTGGTGAAGCCGACGAACAGCGGCGTCGCGAACAGGAACAGCATGATCGTGCCGTGCATGGTGAACATCTGGTTGTACTGCTCGAGCGACATGAACTGCATGCCCGGGGCGGCGAGCTCGGCGCGAATGGCCAGTGCCATGGCACCGGCCACGAAGAACCAGATGGTCGAGGTGACCAGGTACATGTAGCCGATGGTCTTGTGGTCGGTAGAGGTGATCCAGGCAACGACAGCGGCACCGGGGCTGCGCTTCTTGGCCGGGGCCTGAACCGGCGCAGTGGTGCTGATCGGATCATTCAGAAGTGTCACAGTGTCCGCTCCCCTGGGATAGCACCTTCATTGGTCGTACGACCGGTATCGAGCAGTCCGGTGTTGCCGCGAGCCCTGAGTGATTCGACGAACGCATCGAACTCTGGGCGCTCGACGACCTTGACGTTGAACAGCATGCCCGAGTGGTACGTGCCGCAGAGCTCGGTGCACTTGCCGGCGAACGTGCCGAGCTTGTTCGGCGTGAGCTCGAAGACGTTGGTCTTGCCCGGGATGACGTCCATCTTGAACAGGAATGCGGGCACCCAGAACGAGTGGATGACATCGGGTGAGGTGAGCTCGAAGCGCACCTTCTCGTTGACCGGCAGGACGAGAGTGGGCACGTAGTCAGGAGTGCCCGACTCGAAGACCTGCTCGTCGATGTAGTTGAAGCCCCAGCTCCATTTCCAGCCGACGACATTGACGGTCTGCTTCTGGTCGTTGTCGATCGTCAGGATCTCCGACTGATCCTTCGCGGTGAACCAGAACAGGCCGAGGATCATGACCAGCGGGACGATCGTGTAGAGCACCTCGATCGGAAGGTTGTACTTGGTCTGCTCGGGAACATCGCTGTTGCGACGACGGCGGTACGCGAAGATCGCCCACAGGATGAGAATCAGGGTCACGGCGCCCACGGCCCACGCGGCGATCCAGGAGCCCTGCCAGAGGTTCTGGATGATGGGGGCTTCCTCGGTCGCCGGGGTCGGCAGATCGAAGAAGAACGCCTCGTTCGCGGTGCAGCCGGAGGCCAGGAGAGCAACGGTGGTCGCCCCCGCCACCAGGGCACCTGCGCGCACGGCGCGGCGCTTGCCGGACACGTCACCGAGGTGACGGGAATTACTGAGGGCCACGGATCGCCTTTCCCTTCTACGGTCGTTCGGGAGACTAGCGCACCTCCTCTAAGGATGCCTGGCCGGGCCACGGGGAATTCGGGGCATGTCGGGCATGTCACAGTTAGCGTGTGACCGTGAGCCCGACCGCCCTGCCCCACCCCCCGGATGGGTACCTCGATGCGCTCGGCGGCTCGCCATTGCTCCCCTCGGCCGCCCGTGCCCTGGCGGCAGCGGCGGACACCGCCTGGGCTGACCCCGCCCGACTGCACCACCTCGGTCGGACGGCCGGTCTGGTGCTCGATGCCTCCCGGGAATCGATCGCCGGCTGGCTGGGAGTGCGCCCGGCCCAGGTCCACCTGGCCTCCAGCGTGCAGGCCGCCCTGCACTTCGGCCTCGACGGCTTGCTCGCCTCACGCCCGCAGGGTGCTCTGGTCCTCTCCGCGGTCGAATCGCTGACCCTGCTCGAGGCGGCCGATGCCATCGGCCGCGACGTGGAGATCCTGCCGGTCGATGCCCAGGGCCGCGTTCGCCTCGACTCGGTGCCTGCTGAGCCCGACTGGGCAGTGGCCTGCCTGCAAGCGGCCAACCCAGAGGTGGGCACCGTGCAGCCGGTGGCGGAGCTCGCTGCCCTGCTCGCGGGCTCGGGCACCCCTATTCTCATGGACGCGACCGGCTGCCTGGGTCGGATGTCGCTGCAGCCGGGCGCGAGTGTGCTCGCCGGGTCTGCCCGCGACTGGGGCGGGCCGGCCGGACTCGGAATCCTCGTGATCGGCGAAGGAGTGGCCTGGACTCCACCGCGTGGCAGCCAACGAGGCTGGCTCGGCGGCTTCCCTGACATCCCGGCCGCCGCCGCGGCAGGGATCGCAGCGGAGACTCTCTCCGCGGAATGGCGAGCGGAAGCGGTGCGCGCTCACGCGGCCATCGCCCGCATTCGTGAATCGATCGCCGCCGGCATCCCCGAGGTCGAGATCGTCGGTGATCCCGTGGATCGACTGCCGCACGTGCTCACCTTCTCGGCGCTCTACTGCTCCGGCGAGGCACTCGTGTCCGAGCTCGATCGCCGCGGGCTCTCGGTGGCGAGCGGCTCTGCATGCTCGAGCGACACCGAGCGCCCCAGCCATGTGCTCGCCGCGATGGGCGCACTGACCGGAGGAAACGTGCGCATCTCACTGCCCTTCGGATTCACCGATGACACCGTCGACCGATTCCTCCGGGAGCTTCCCGAGGTCGTGGCGAGCGTCCGGGCCGATGTCGGACTCTGAGATGAATTCTCCCGCCGGACGGGCTGACTTCGGCACTTCGTGGCCCTCCACGGAGCTCTGGATCGATGAGCGCGGTCACCGATGCCCGGCGCCGGTGATCGCCCTCGGACGAGCTGCGCGAGCGGCTTCGGAGGAGACGCTCATCGTGGTTCTGGCCGATGACCCTGCCGCGGAGTTCGACGTACCTGCGTGGTGCCGGATGACCGGCAATGAACTGGTCGAGAGTCGGGCGAATCAACCGGGTACTGCCTACCTGGTGCGCATCAACGCGAGCTGAGCACCGGCGGTCGTTCCAGCGCATCAGCGAGCAACTCGAGATACGCATCACGGCGAATCTCGATCGCGCCCATCGTCACCAGGTGGTCGGTGGCCCACTGCACGTCCAGAAGCCGCCCGGTCTCGCGCGAGAGAGCATCGACCAGGCCGACGAGCGCCGTCTTCGATGCATCCCGTTCGAGGTGGAACATCGACTCGCCCGCGAAGAGTCCGCCTATCTCGATGCCGTAGAGACCGCCGACAAGGCGCCCCTCGGCATTCCAGGCCTCCACGGAATGCGCCCAGCCGAGTTCGTGCAGCGTGCAGTAGGTCTCGATGAACTCCTCGGTGATCCAGCCGTGCTCGCGCGGGATCTCGGCGCAGGCGCGCATGACAGCCGCGAAGTCGCGATCGATCGTGATCTCGAAGCGACGCATTGACGCGCGGAGTGATGTCGTGACGCGCAGCGAGTCGAGCGGGAGGATGCCGCGCGGATCCGGACTCCACCAGCCGAGCAGATCGGGCTCGAGGTGCATCGGGAACAGGCCACGTCGATAGGCCTGCAGCACGGTGCCGGGCAGCAGATCAGCGCCGACCCCTACGACGTCCTCGAAATCCTCGGTCTGGCGCGGATCGGGCAAGTCCCAGACCGAGGGCCGGGGCTCGCGAGGAGACATCGGAGTTCAGTGCCCTACGGCCGGGGGCAGGTGACGTGCTCCGCGACCTCGGCAGCCGCGGCATCGCCGTAGGTCCTGGCCATGCGCTCGAGGAAGTGACGCTGCGCGAGCTCGTATTCCTGCGTGCCCACGGTCTCGATGACGTAGGTGGCAAGCAAGGCACCGGTCTGCGCGGCCCGCTCATCGGAGAGACCCCACGACTTCGCGGAGAGGAAGCCCGCGCGGAAGGCATCGCCCACGCCGGTGGGATCGGCCTTGCGCTCCTCTTCCGGAACGGCGACCACGACGGGAGCCTCGCCTCGGCGCTCGATACGCGCACCCTCCGCGCCCAGTGTCGTCACGCGAGTCTCGACGATCGCGGCAATGTCGGCGGCCGACCAGCCGGTCTTCTGGTGGATGAGCGCGGCCTCGTACTCATTGGTGAACAGGTAGGTCGCGCCTTCGATCAGCGGCTTGATGTCGTCGCCTTCCATGTAGGCCAGCTGCTGCGAGGGATCTGCCGCGAAGGGGTAGCCACGGAAACGGCACTCATCGGTGTGGCGAGCCATCGCGCCGGGATCATTCGCGCCGATGAGAACGAGATCGGCTGCACCGACGACATCGACGATGGGCTTGAGCTCGATGTTGCGCGCCTCGCTCATCGCACCCGGGTAGAAGGATGCAATCTGGTTCTGCTCCTGATCAGTGGTGCAGATGAAGCGCGCCGTGTGATGCGAGTCGGAGACATGCACACCCCGAGTGTCGACACCGTGACGATTCAGCCACGACTCGTAGTCGGCGAAGTCGGGGCCGACAGCACCGACGAGCACCGGCTTGAGGCCCAGGCAGCCCATACCGAAGGCGATATTCGGCGCAACACCGCCGCGTCGGACGTCGAGCTCCTCGACGAGGAAGGAAAGCGAGATCTTGTCGAGCTTGTCGGCGACGATCGAGTCGGCGAACTTGCCCGGGAAGGTCATGAGGTGATCGGTCGCAACGGACCCTGTGATGAGGACAGCCATGGGGCAAGACCTTAGCGGTCGGTAGGCGATACTCACCCCATGAAACTCACCCACCTGCGAGCACGTCGCGCCATCGCCGTCGGCACCCTGTGCCTCCTGCCGATCACGATCACCGCATGCGGCGGCAGTGACTCGGCCGTGCCGAATCTCAAGGGCACATGGAGCGGCACCTACTCGTATCCGACGAGCGAGAAGACTGTCGAGACATCCGACCTGACCATCGACATCACCAAGCAGGAGGGCTCGATCCTCTGGGGAACCGAGACCTGGACAGACAACGGCACCGAGATGTCGGCTGATCTGCGCGGCTCACTGTCGACCGATAACTCGTCAGTGATCCTCGCCGAGGTCGGTGGCTTCTTCTCCGGCAATGTCGGCGACAACTCGATGCGCCTGCGCTTCGTGCGCACCGACGATCCGGCCACGGCGTTCGTCGTCACCGTCACTCGCGGCAGCTGACTCCCCCGAGCATGCGAAAGGCCCGCCGTCACCGGCGGGCCTTTCGCATAGAACGTGGACTAGCTGAAGGAATCACCGCAGGCGCAGGAGCCGCCGGCGTTCGGGTTATCGATGGTGAAGCCCTGCTTCTCGATCGTGTCGACGAAATCGACCGTGGCGCCGTTGAGGTACGGGGCGCTCATGCGATCGGTGACGACAGAGACGCCGCCGAAGTCCTTCGAGATGTCGCCATCGAGGCTGCGATCGTCGAAGAAGAGCTGGTAGCGCAGACCCGAGCAGCCACCGGGCTGCACGGCAACGCGCAGGGCGAGGTCATCGCGACCCTCGGCCTCGAGGAGGGCCTTGACCTTGGAGGCCGCGGTCTCGGTGAGAACGATGCCGTCTGCGGTGACGATCTCGACGGGCACGGCGGTTTCAGTCGACATGGTGTGGCCTTTCAGGTGAGGTAAGCCTTAGTCGGAGTGTATGCCAGGTCCAACGCCTTCGCCTAGTGGCGTATTCCCGTGTTCGGGGACAGCCCACTGGCCGTCGTCGCGCAATAGGCAAGAATGTGGACGTGACCTCACAGGTGGATCCGCAGCCGACTCCGCTGGCGCTGCTGCTGCTCGGCCGCGGCGCCGATGCCTCCAGCGAGCAGGGCGTCGAGTGCCCGGGCGCCCTTCCGCCCGCCTCCGATCCTGATCTCGTCGAGCGAGCGCAGCGAGCCAAGGCCGCCCTCGGAGATCGCGTCTACATCCTCGGTCACCACTACCAGCGCGACGAGGTCATCGCCTTCGCCGATGTCACCGGCGACTCCTTCAGGCTTGCCCAGCAGGCTGCCGCACATCCCGAGGCCGAGTACATCGTGTTCTGCGGCGTGCACTTCATGGCCGAGAGTGCCGACATCCTCACCACTGACTCCCAGGCCGTGATCCTCCCCGACCTCGCCGCCGGCTGCTCCATGGCCGACATGGCTGCCATCGACCAGGTGGAGCAGTGCTGGCGCGATCTCGAGGCGGCCGGCGTCGCCGATGTCACGATTCCCATGACCTACATGAATTCGACGGCAGCCATCAAGGCCTTCACCGGGCTGCACGGCGGGGCAATCTGCACCTCGAGCAATGCACGGGCCTCCCTCGAGTGGGCCTTCGCCCGAGGCGAGAAGGTCCTCTTCATGCCTGATCAGCACCTCGGTCGCAACACCGCTGTGCGCGATCTCGGCATGTCACTGGAGGACTGCGTCGTGTACAACCCGCGTCGACCCAACGGCGGCCTCACGGTCGAGCAACTGCGCGACGCGCGGATGATCCTGTGGCTCGGACACTGCTCGGTTCACGGCCGATTCACTGCCGACTGCGTCGACGAGGTGCGCGAGCGCGTGCCCGGGGTCAGCGTGATCGTGCATCCGGAGTGCGCCTACGAGGTCGTCGAGAAGGCAGACTTCGTCGGATCCACCGAGCGAATCATCTCGATGATCGACGCGGCCCCGGCGGGCAGCAAGTGGGCCGTCGGCACCGAGCTCAATCTCGTCAAGCGCCTCGCCTTGCGGCACCCGGACAAGGAGATCGTCTACCTCGATCGCACCGTGTGCTTCTGCTCCACCATGAACCGAATTGACCTCCCGCACCTGGTCTGGACCCTGGAGAATCTGGTGTCGGGCACGGTGGTCAATCGCATCGAGGTCGATGCCGAGACCCAGCGATGGGCGCGCATTGCCCTCGATCGCATGCTGTCCCTTACCGACTAGGTGCCCGCACGCGCCGACTAGGCTTCCCCCATGTTCGGACGAGGCAAGAGCGACGATTCGCAGGCGACCACCCCCGCGACCGAGGAGACCCACGGCGGCACCAAGGGCCGGCCCACTCCCTCGCGCAAGGAGGCTCAGCGCGCACGCAAGCAGTTCATGAAGACCCCCAGCGATCCGAAGGCGGCCAAGGCCGCCCAGCGCGAGGCCGAGCGAACCGCACGGGCGCGCGCACGCGAGGGCATGGCAGCGGGCGAGGAGAAGTATCTGCCGGCGCGCGACCGCGGCCCCGCGAAGGCCTTCACTCGCGATTTCGTCGATGCGCGCTTCACGCTCGCCGAGTACTTCATCTTCATCGCAGTCGCGGTGCTGCTGCTCGGCTTCATCCAGAACCAGGCCCTGTCGACGCTGATCTCGACCGGCTTCTTCGCCATCACTGCGCTCATCGCGATCGACTCGATCATCCTGGTGATCCAGCTGAACAAGCGCGCGAAGGAGGCCTTCCCGAACGAGATAGACCGGAAGGGCATCACGCTCTACGCACTGCTGCGCACGCTGCAGCTGCGCCGTCTACGCCTTCCCCCGCCCCGCGTGCGTCGCGGTGGCAAGCCCGTGCCTCCTAAGAGCGGCAAGAAGTAGTCACTGAGCGGACAAACCCATCGGGCCGTACACGACCCGATCACCCTCGAGCAGGCTCACCGAGTCCGCGCCCGAGGCAATCAGACTCGACCAGGTCTCGCCCATCCATGCCTCGGCATCTGCCTGGGTCGGGAATTCCGTGTGAGCCTCGGCGATATTGAGGTCGGTGCCATCAAGCGCGTGGCAGATCCAGGTGAAACCCATCACTTCCCTCCGTCCTGTCCCCTGACAGGTCCGCGCCCACTGTAGGGTGCAACCACAACTGAATCGACGTATTCGAGATCCAGGGGAAGTCCGGTGTGAATCCGGCGCTGTCCCGCAACCGTGATCCCTCACTGAGGGCGAGTCGGAGCACCTGGCGAGTACGAGCGGCTCTATCCGTCGAGGTAACGGGACGAGTCAGGTCACTCCTGAACTGTCCCTCCGTGCATTCGTGCCGGGGGGATTTCTCATTCACAGGATCCTGCAGTGTTCACGACCGCTCTTGAGAGAATTGCAGGAACACATGTCACGCACCGCACGCACCGCACGCACCATCGCCGCCTCAGCGGCCCTCGCGATCGCCGCACTCGGCCTCGCCGCGCCCGCCCATGCCGCCGGCACCACCGGTCTCTACGGCTCTGCCGACCCGACCTACGACGGTGTCTACCGCCAGTCGCTCGCCATCATCGGGCTCACCTCCAATGGCGTGAAGCCATCGACGCCAGCCATCACCTGGCTGATCAGCCAGCAGTGCAAGGACGGCAGCTTCCAGGAATTCCGCGCCGACACCACCAAGCCCTGCGATGCCGTCGATGCGGCAAACGGCAAGGGCCCGGACTCCAATGCCACGTCACTCGCCGTGCTCGCGCTGATGTCGATCGACAACACGAACCTCGCGGCGCAGTCCGTGATGAGCAAGGTGGTGGCCGCTGCGGATCGAGCCGGCTCATGGCTGAGCAAGAGCCAGAACGCTGACGGCGGCTGGTCGTACTACGCGGGCTCGGCCTCTGATTCGAACTCGACCGGCCTGGCCCTCGCTGCTCTCGGCACTCAGGCGCCGAATCGTCAGCAGCCACAGATCGTCAAGGGCACGAAGTTCCTGGCCTCGCTGATCACCCCGTGCGGCTCCGCAGACGGCGGAGCGCTCGTCTACCAGAAGGGCAGCAAGCCCGACGGGCTCTCGAGCGCACAGGGTCTCTACGGACTCGTCGGCACCGCCCCGGTGCAGACTGCGGGCAAGCTCGGTCCGGTGCCGAAGTGCGCCGGCAATCCCACGAACAAGCTCGCCAGCTACCTCTCGGCAAAGCTCTCCGGCGCCGGCACCC
>JBJSWO010000065.1:0-6438 GCA_046085905.1 Actinomycetes bacterium
CACCAACTGGCCTTCGTACTCGGGCTTGGAGAAGCAGCCCTTGAGCTCTGTCCAGCCGCGACTGATGTCGTAACCGCGCCAGATTCGATCGTTCCAGCCGATGTACATGACGCCGAGTCGCAGTGCATTGCCATACTCGACGCCGTACTGGTCCGGGCCAAGCAGCCAGTTCAGGTAGGTCTCCGCATTCGCGCGCTGCTGAGCATCGCGAACGGAGGTCATCCAGTCGATGGCCCGACCTTCCTTGTGCTCGCTCTGGCCGCCCACATCACAGGCGCGAGGAATCCACACCGTCTGGTCCTGGCCGTACGTGGCCTTGATGTGATCGGCCATGCGCTGAGTTCCGGGCTTGGCCTGCGGATCGCACACCAACTGGCCTTCGTACTCGGGCTTGGTGTCGTAGACGCCCTGGGGGTGCGCAGCCGCGAGTGCCGGAACGGCCGCCGGGGGCAACCCCTCACCGGGCACGGGGGCCCCGGCGAGCACGCCTGTCCACTTGCTGGAGGACCAGTTGCCGGAGTTGCCCGCTGTGGCCCCGGGAGCCAGGGCCATGGTGCCCGCGATGAACCCGACCACGAGCACGCCCACGAGCGCGGGGCGCCGGGCAAGGCGCGCGCGAAGGCGGGGAAGAAGGGCAGACTTACGCCCTTGGTGGCGGGGAAGCACCCTCATACTCTGTCACGGAAGTTACGGATGTTACGACTGGGGACAAGAACCTCACCCGTGTAATTCGCCACGCTAGGCTCCGAACCGCCCGATTCCCGCAGGAAACTGCCCTGTCGTGAGGAAATTTCCCCATGAACGACACGCCGAGCCTGACCGCCCTCGTGGTCACCGCCCACCCCGATGACGTCGATTTCGGGGCCGCCGGCACCGTCGCCCAGTGGGTCCGCGAGGGATACGAGGTCACCTACTGCATCATCACCGACGGCGATGCAGGCGGCTTCGACCCCGCCGTCCCCCGCAGCGAGATCCCCCGAATCCGCCGGGCGGAGCAGACTGCTGCAGGGGCGGCCATCGGCGTGCACGATGTGCGATTCCTCGGCTACCGCGATGGCGAGCTCTCGGTCAGCCATGAACTACGACGCGACATCTGCCGCGTGATCCGTCAGGTGCGTCCCGCACGGATGCTCATCCAGTCTCCCGACCGCAACTGGAACCGGCTGCAGTCCTCCCATCCCGATCACCTGGCCGCAGGCGAGGCCGCGATCCAGGCGATCTACCCCGATGCCGAGAATCCCTTCGCGCATCCGAGCCTGCTGAACGACGAAGGACTCGAGGCCTGGAAGGTCAACGAGATCTGGGTCATGGCCTCACCCACACCGAACACGTACGTCGACATCACCGACGACTTCGAGCTCAAGCTCGAGGCGATCCATGCCCATGCGAGCCAGCTGCCGCCGGACTTCGACGTGCGCGACCGCGTGCGCACGTGGATGGGCATGCAGGCGCAGGAGGGCGGGCTGCCCGACGGTCGCCTCGCGGAGGCGTTCATGGTGGTCACGAAATAAGGCCAAGGCCAAGCATGCCTAAGCAGGACGCGTCACCGCGTCGCGCTGCTACCAGAAGACAGCGAGCACGACGTTCAGCAGGGTGAGGGCACCAATCGCTGCCCAGAGCCCCTTCTGCGGCATCGGCTTCCTGCGTCCGACAAAGGCCAGCACGGTGATGATCAGCACGACAATCAGCTTCACGCCGATCTTGGTCATGTTGAGCTCTTCGTCGACGCCACCGGATTCGGCGATGCCGACCATGAGCACGCCGGTCACCAGCTGAGTCAGGGCACCGTGCAGCATCGCCGGGTTGACACCCTTGTCAGACGACTTCATCTGCACGATGACGCCACCGAGCAGTGACGCGAGACCGACGAAGTGCAGGACGAGAAGCAGGTTGTAGACGAACTGCATGGCGGTTACTCCCACTCGATCGTGCGTTGTTTACTCGTTGGTCGTGAGCCTACGGCTCACTCCCACTCGATAGTTCCCGGAGGCTTGCTGGTGATATCCAAGGTAACCCGATTGACCTCGGGAACCTCGTTAGTGATGCGTGTCGAGATGCGTGCCAGCAGGTCGTAGGGCAGGCGCGACCAGTCGGCGGTCATGGCGTCCTCGCTCGAGACGGGCCGCAGCACGATGGGGTGACCGTAGGTGCGGCCATCGCCCTGCACGCCCACCGAGCGCACGTCGGCGAGCAGCACTACCGGGAACTGCCATACCTCGCGGTCCAGGCCGGCCGCCGTGAGCTCCTCGCGTGCGATCGCGTCAGCCTCGCGCAGGATCGACAGGCGCTCCTCGTCGATGGCACCGACGATGCGAATGGCCAGGCCGGGGCCCGGGAAGGGCTGGCGCCAGACGATCTCCTCGGGCAGGCCGAGATCGAGCCCCACCTGGCGCACTTCGTCCTTGAACAGCGCGCGCAGCGGCTCGACGAGCGCAAACTTCATGTCGTCGGGCAGGCCGCCGACATTGTGGTGACTCTTGATATTGGCCGTGCCTGAACCTCCGCCCGACTCCACGACATCGGGGTAGAGCGTGCCCTGCACCAGGAAGTCGACGGTCTGGCCATGCGCACCGGCATCGGCGATCACCTGCGCAGTGGCGTCCTCGAACACGCGAATGAACTCACGGCCGATGATCTTGCGCTTGGTCTCGGGGTCGCTGACGCCCGCGAGCTCGGTGAGGAAGCGCTCGCGCGCATCGACGACCACGAGCTTCACGCCGGTCGCCGCGACGAAGTCGCGCTCGACCTGCTCGGCCTCGCCCTTGCGCAGCAGGCCGTGATCGACAAACACGCAGGTGAGCTGGTCGCCGACGGCGCGCTGCACGAGTGCCGCCGCAACTGCGGAGTCGACGCCGCCGGAGAGGCCGCAGATGACCAGGCCGCTGCCGACCTGCGCCTTGATGCGTGCGACTTGCTCGTCGATGACGTTGGTCATGGTCCAGGTCGGGGCGAGCCCTGCGATGTCGTAGAGGAAGTGCACCAAGACGTCCTGCCCGTGCGCACTGTGCTTGACCTCGGGGTGGTACTGCACGCCGGCCATGCGGCGCTCGGCGTTCTCGAATGCGGCGACAGGCGCACCGGCCGACGATGCCGAGACGGTGAAGCCCGCGGGCGCGACGGAGACGCAGTCGCCGTGCGACATCCAGACGTTCTGCGAGGCAGGAAGGCCGGCGAACAGAGCGCCGGGAGCCGAGACAGTGAGCTCGGTGCCGCCGAACTCGCGAAGGCCGGTCTTGGTGACCGTGCCGCCGAGCGCATTGGCCATGGCCTGGAAGCCGTAGCAGATGCCGAAGACAGGGATGCCGAGGTCGAGGATCGCCGGGTCGAGGGAGGGGGCGCCGTCTTCGTACACGCTGGACGGG
Organism: Actinomycetes bacterium; assembly: GCA_046085905.1. Classification (GTDB taxonomy): domain Bacteria; phylum Actinomycetota; class Actinomycetes; order S36-B12; family S36-B12; genus CAIKZY01. The sequence goes on from JBJSWO010000065.1 coordinate 3,363, forward strand.
CCGCCGGAGAGAACGATGGCAGAAGGATTCTTCGCAGCCACCTCGGCAGCGGTGATGGTGTGCGGCACGATCTCGGAGTAGACGCGCGCCTCGCGCACGCGGCGGGCGATCAGCTGGGCGTACTGCGCCCCGAAGTCAACGACGAGAACGGTCTGCGCATCAGTCACTGCGCAAGCCTACTCAGCCTCCGAAGGCACCCAGCACCATCAGGACGACCAGGAGCACCAGCTCGAGGATGCCCCCGATGATGACGGTGCCGATGAACCAGCGGCGGGCTCGACGGGCCCGCCCGACGGCAGCGACTCGGTCACCCGAGGCGAGAGCCTGCTGGCTCTTCCAGGCGAAGTAGACCGAGACCAGGCCGGTGGGCAGGAAGCACAGCACGGCCGAGGCGATGGCCCACCCGAGGTAGGTGCGCAGGTCGCCCGGCGAGCCGGTCGGAGTGGTCGTGGACATCAGAAGCACCCTAGTGGGGTCATTTCAGCCCGAGCCTCTTCATGACGCCCATCGCGGTGATCATCGTCTCGCCCCACTGCTCATCACTGAGGCCGAAGGGGGCGCCGAAGCCGAGGAGCCGAGCGGTGGCGATTGTCTGCGACTCCGTGTACTTGAGCAGGCCGGCATCGCCATGACGGCGGCCGCTGCCGCTCTGCTTCATCCCGCCCATGGGTGCGCGGGTACTCCCCCAGGTCGCGGCGAAGCCCTCGTTGATGTTGACCGTGCCGGCACGCAGCCGAGCGCCGATGCGCGCGGCCTCGCGGGTGTCGCGCGAGAGCACCGAGGCATTGAGTCCGTACTCGGTGTCATTGGCGAGAGCGATGGCTTCCTCATCACTCGAGACCGCGGTAATCGCGACGACGGGGCCGAAGGTCTCGTCGGTGAGGCAGATCATGTCGTCGGTGACCCCGGTGAGCACGGTGGGCTCGACGTAGTTCGGCCCCAGGTCCGGGCGGGCAGTGCCGCCCGCCAGCACGCGAGCGCCCTTGGCCACCGCATCAGCGATGTGAGAGAGCACGCGATCGCGCTGTTCGGCGGAGATCAGAGTGCCCATCTGCACTCCCCACTCGAGGCCGGGGCGCATGACGAGTGCGTTCACGCGCTCGACGAAAGCCGCCGTGAACTCGTCGGCGATGCTCGCATCGACGTAGATACGCTCGATCGAGACGCACAGCTGCCCCGCGTTGGCAAAGCAAGCGCGCTCGGCAATCTCGGCAGAGCGCGCGATGTCGGCATCAGCGCGCACGATCATCGCGTTCTTGCCACCGAGCTCGAGCGAGCAGTCGATGAGACGTTCGCCGCATCGCTGCGCGACGAGACGCCCCGTAGCAGTCGAGCCGGTGAACATCACGTAATCGGCGCGATCGATCAGCATGCCGCCGACGCCCGGGCCATCGCCGAGCACGATGCGCACCACCGACTCGGGCAAGCCGGCCTCGATGAGCAGGTCGAGTACCCACAGCGCGGTGAGCGAGGTCTTCGTGTCGGGCTTGATCACGACGGCATTGCCCGCGAGCAGGGCAGGGATCGTGTCACCCGAGACGAGGGTCAGCGGATAGTTCCAGGGGGCGATGACTCCGACGACACCCTTCGGCTGATGGAGCTCGCGCACCTTGACCAGGCCGGGGAACACGCCGCGCCTGGCCTTCGGGCGCAGGAGACGTGCAGCATCACGCGCGTAATGACGCGCGACGAGGGCGACATCGAGCACTTCCTCGAGCGCATCACGACGGCACTTGCCTGTCTCCGACTGCAGGAGATCAAGGGCTTCGGCGCGACGTGCGAGGACGAGATCGTGAAAGCGAAGCACGATCCGAGCACGTTCGTGCACCGACGTTCGCGCCCACGACACCTGGGCTCGACGAGCGGAATCGAATGCGGCGTCGACATCGGACTCGACCGAGAGCGGGAGCGAGTACGACACCTCGCCCGTGAACGGGTCGAGCACCTCGTGAGTGGACGGGCTAGCTCCCACCGACGCCCTGGCGAGCAGTCGTGGGCGCAGCCCGCCATCGATCATGCGGTGATGACCATCTCGACGCGCTGGAATTCCTTGAGATCGCTGTAGCCGGTGGTCGACATGGCCTTGCGCAGTGCGCCGGCGATGTTCATGGTGCCGTCGGCGGTGCGCGACGGACCGTGCAGGATCTAGGCGAAGGTGCCCGACTGCTTCATGACATTGCGATCACCACGCGGAAGATCCGAGTGCCACGCCTCGGCGCCCCAGTGGGTGCCGCCGCCGGGTGCATCGGTCGCGCGCGCGAGAACCGAGCCCACCATTGCCGCATCTGCACCACAGGCAAAGGCCTTGACGATGTCACCGCTGCGACCGGTGGAGCCGTCCGCAATGACGTGCACGTAGCGGCCGCCTGACTCGTCGAGGTAATCGCGGCGAGCTGCTGCGACATCGGCGATGGCCGAGGCCATCGGCACGCGCACGCCGAGCACGTCAGCGGTGGTGTGAGAGGAGCCGCCTCCGAAGCCGACGAGAACGCCCGCGGCGCCGGTGCGCATCAGGTGAAGTGCCGCCTGGTACGTGGCGCAGCCGCCGACGATGACGGGAACATCGAGCTCGTAGATGTACTGCTTGAGGTTCAGCGGGTTGTCGGATGCCGACACGTGCTCGGCAGAGACCGTGGTGCCGCGGATGACGATGAGGTCAGCGCCTGCTGCTGCCGCGCGCGGTGCGAGCTCTGCGGTGGCCTGCGGGCTCATGCCGACGGCCAGGGTGATGCCGGTCGCCTTGATGTCAGCGATGCGCTGGGCCACGAGATCGACGTTGATCGGCGCTGCGTAGATCTCCTGCATGCGCGGGGTGACCTTCGCCGGGTCGAGCGAGGCGATCTCGGCGAGCAGGGCGGTGGGATCCTCGTAGCGCGCCCACAGGCCCTCGGCGTTCAGGGTCGGCAGGGTGCCCTGCGCGGCGAGCACCTGTGCGCTGGCCGGGCTGACGACCGAATCCATCGGAGCTGCGATGAACGGCAGGTCGAAGCGGTAGGCGTCGATGTTCCAGGCGGTCGAGACCTCGGCCTGGTCGCGCGTGCGACGACTCGGGGCGATCGCGATCTCGTCGAAGGAG
>JBJSWO010000066.1:0-19275 GCA_046085905.1 Actinomycetes bacterium
CTTCTTGGTTGCTCCCATGGCTTTCTCCTTCTGTGTGGTCTAGAGGGTACGGGTGAATCGCGGGCGCTGACTACTTCGGGGACGTCTTCGCCTGCGGTGACCTCATCGATCACTCCTACCGCCAGGCCATCACCGCCGCGGGCTCCGGCTGCGCCGCCGCCCTCGACGCCGAGCGCTTCCTCGCCGCATCCGAGTAGCGCACGTCCCCGAAGTAGTCAGCGCCCGCGATTCACCCGTACCCTCTAGACCACACAGAAGGAGAAAGCCATGGGAGCAACCAAGAAGGTCACCGACGCGAGCTTCGCCGATGACGTCCTGATGAGCACGAAGCCGGTCGTCGTCGACTTCTGGGCAGAGTGGTGCGGTCCGTGCAAGATGGTCGCCCCGATCCTCGACGAGATCGCAGCCGAGAACGACGGCATCACCATCGCGAAGATGAATGTCGACGAGAACCCGGCAACCCCGGCCTCCTACGGCATCACGAGCATCCCGACCCTGCACGTGTTCCAGGGCGGCCAGATCGTGAAGTCGATCATCGGCGCCAAGCCGAAGGCCGCACTCCTCGCGGATCTCGCTCCGTACCTGTAGTGCTGCTCCGCCTTGGGTCAACCGGGGCGGCCGTCGCGGAGGTGCGCGCACGGCTTGCGCACCTGGGACTCCTCAGCGACACCGACCACAGTGATGTGTTCGATGACGACTGCGATGTCGCAGTTCGCACTTTCCAGCAGGAGCGTGGCCTGACCTCTGACGGCATTGTCGGGCCTGACACCTTCCGTCGCCTTGACGAAGCACGCTGGCAGCTCGGTGATCGCGTACTGCAGTTCGTGCCTGGCACGTTGATGCGCGGTGACGATGTCGCGGAGCTTCAGCGACGCCTCAATCAACTCGGCTTCGACTCCGGTCGCGCCGATGGAATGTTCGGCCCGAATACCGACTCTGCTGTCAGGGAGTTCCAGCGCGGCTGCGGCGTGAATCCTGACGGAATCTGCGGGCCTGACACCTTCCGCGCATTCGAGCGACTCGTGCGCGCAGTCAGCGGCGGCAACTCGGCCACCCTGCGGGAGCACGTGACCCTCAGTGACCTGCGCAGCGGTATCGCCGACAAGGTGATCGTGATCGATCCGGGAATCGAGCCGGCCGGCGAGCTGTGCCGGGCAGTGGCGGTGCGCGTGGAGGGTCGTCTGGCGGCACTGGGCACGCAAGTACTGCTCACCCATGGCGCAGTCGCATCAGCGCTGGCGAGCGAGCATGATCGTGCCGACTTCGCCAATCGCGTGCAGGCCGATCTCGTCATCGCGATTCACGTCGATAGCGCACCCAGCGATCGCCCGCATGGACTGGCGACCTTCTACTTCGGCGATCCGCATGGCGGAGTGCACTCCACCGGCGGCCGAGCACTGGCAGAGCGCATCCAGGACGAACTGCTCGCGCAGACCGCCTTGCTCGACTGCCGCTCGCATCCCCGCACCTGGGATCTCCTTCGAATGACCCGCATGCCCGCCGTGCGGATTGATCTGGGCTACGCGTCGAATCCGGGTGATGCGGCCCGACACGCGGATCCGAATTTCATCGATGCGGCGGCTGAGGGAATCGCGCGAGCGCTCAGTTCCTTCTGCGCTCCGAACTGACCTACTCGGCCCCGCCCTCGAGCTCATTCCAGTTCGACTCGTCATTGGGCCAGACCAGGCGACCCACGAAGCCCGCGACCACGCCGAGGCCCAGCAGTACCACTCCCCAGAGGATCACCTTCTTCATGTGACCATCCTCGCGTGCTCCGCGCCCGGTGACCAGTCATTTCGGTCAGCATCTATCGTTGTCCGTTATGAGCGGCAGTCGTCTGGATCCCTGGGTTGATTCCTATGCGGAGCGCACCCTGGGCATGACCGCCTCCGAGATCCGCGCACTGTTCGCCGTCGCGTCCCGCCCCGAGGTCGTCTCACTGGCCGGTGGCATGCCCTTCGTACAGGCCCTGTCGATGGATCAGATGGCCGACACCATCGCGAAGCTGATCCGCGAGCGCGGTGCCACCGCACTGCAGTACGGCTCCGGCCAGGGCGATGTCACCTTGCGCGAGCAGATCCTCGAGGTGATGGAAGAGGTCAAAGTCACCGCGCACCCTGACGACATCATCGTCACGACCGGCTCGCAGATGGCTCTTGATCTCGTCACGCGCGTGTTCTGCGATCCGGGCGATGTCGTGCTCGTCGAGGCACCGTCGTATGTCGGTGCGCTCGGTGTCTTCCGCGCATACGAATGCGGTGTCGTGCATGTGGCGATGGATGATGAGGGGCTCTCACCCGCAGCCCTCGAAGAGGCGATCCGCGATGTACGCGCCTGGGGCCGTCGCATCAAGATGATCTACACGATCCCCTCCTTCCATAATCCGGCCGGCGTCACGCAGGGCCCGCAGCGTCGTGCCGAGATCCTGCGCATCGCGCAGCGCGAGGGGATCCTGCTTCTCGAGGACGATCCCTACGGCCTGCTGGGCTTTGACGGCGAGCCGCCACGCGCTATCCGAGCCGACGACGAAGAGGGTGTGATCTACCTCGGCTCGTTCTCGAAGACGATCGCCTCGGGCCTTCGTGTCGGCTGGGCTGTCGCCCCGCACGGCGTGCGCGAAAAGCTTGTATTGGCAGCGGAATCCGCTGTTCTCTGCCCGTCGAACTACGCGCAACTCACGGTGTCGGAATACCTCGCGACCCAGCCGTGGCGCCAGCAGATCAGCACCTTCCGCGACCTCTACCGCGAGCGCCGTGACGCACTGCTCGAATCGATGACGGCCCTGTTCCCGTCCGACATCACCTGGACAGTGCCGGCCGGCGGCTTCTACTCGTGGATCACGCTGCCCTCGGGTCTTGATGCGAAGGCAATGCTTCCGCGCGCTGTTGCCGCACTCGTCGCATACGTGCCGGGCACCGGCTTCTACGTCGACGGTCAGGGTCGTCAGAACCTTCGCCTGTCGTACTGCTACCCGGATCCCGATCGCATCCGCGAGGGCGTGCGTCGCCTCGCCGGCGTGATCGAGTCCGAGCTGGAGATTGCGCAGACCTTCGGAACCGGTGCCGTGCTGCTCGACTCCGAGGGTTCGGTCAACCCCGCACCCAACGTTCTCTGATCACTCGAAGGGAAGCACGTGAGCACTCGCGTTGTCGTACTTGCCGGGGGTCTGTCTGCCGAGCGTGATGTGTCACTGCGCTCCGGACGTCGTGTGGCCGAGGCACTTCGAGCGGCCGCTCCGGAATTCGATGTCATCGAGGCTGATGTCGACTCCGCTCTTCTCGACGAGTTCCGCGCTGATCCCCCTGCCTGCGTCATCCCGCTCCTGCACGGGGCGGCCGGCGAGGACGGCTCATTGCGCGATGTACTCGAGTCGCTGGGGATTCCTTTCGTCGGTTCCACGGGCGATGCCTGCCGACTGGCCTTCGACAAGCCGATTGCCAAGAGCCTTCTCGCCGGTCTGGGCGTGAACACTCCGGCCGCCGTCGCCCTGCCCCACTCGACCTTCCGCGAACTAGGAGCCGCACCGGTCCTGGGCGCAGTGATCTCCCGCCTGGGCGTGCCCCTGATCGTGAAGCCCACCAAGGGCGGTTCGGCTCTGGGCGCCTCGGTTGTGCACACGGCCGCCGAGTTCCCGTCCGCCATGGTCGGGGCCTTCGCTTATGGCGAGGTTGCCCTGATGGAGCATTTCGTGGCGGGCACCGAGGTCTCGGTGTGCGTGTACGACACCCCCGATGGCCCCGTGACCCTTCCGGCGGTGGAAATCGTGCCGCCCGCCGGGATCTACGACTACAACGCTCGGTACACGGCCGGCACTACGGAGTTCTTCGTGCCGGCCCGACTCGCCTCTGATGTGGCGGAGGCCGTGGCGGCCCTGGCATTGGAAGCGCATTCGGGTCTCGGACTGCGCGACTGGTCGCGCACCGATCTCATCGTTGATGGTGCAGGAACTCCCTGGTTCCTCGAGGTCACAGTTGCCCCGGGAATGACCGAGACATCGTTGTTCCCGCAGGCCCTTGCCGAGGCGGGGCTCGGACTCGGCGAGCTCACGCGTGACCTCGTGATCAGTGCGCTCACGCGTCATTCGCGCTGATCTTCGCTCTGCTTACAGTCGGGGTGCCGGTCCTGCGATTGCCTCGGCTATGCGCCGAAGATCCTCGGCGTCTGCAGCTTCGATCACGATCGTTCCACGTGAGTTCGAGCGCGGGAGTCCGGAGATGGTCACGCGAGTATCAAGTGCGTCACCGATTCGTTCCTGCACTTCCTCGACGAGATCCTGCAGTGAGTCGGTGCGTGATTTTCCCTTGCTATTGCTCTTCTTCTTGGCTTTTCCCTGCCCAAGAAGAATGATCTCCTCGACATTGCGCACGCTCAGTCCCTCATTCACGATGCGCTGCGCTAGAGCATTCATCGCATCGGTGTCGTCGAGCGACAGAAGTGCGCGAGCATGCCCTGCACTGAGCACGCCGGCAGCAACGCGACGCTGGACATCGGGTGGAAGCTTGAGCAGTCGCAGGGTGTTCGAGACCTGCGGTCGCGAACGACCAATGCGCTGTGCGAGCTCCTCCTGGGTGCAGCCGAAGTCGGCGAGCAGCTGCGAGTAGGCGGCTGCTTCCTCGAGTGCATTGAGATTCGAGCGGTGCAGGTTCTCGAGCAGTGCGTCGCGCAGGAGATCGTCATCATCGGTGGCGCGAATGATCGCCGGGATGTGCGTGAGCCCGGCTTCCTTGGACGCGCGAAGTCGGCGCTCACCTGCGATCAGTTCGTAGTGTTCTCCGACCTCGCGCACGACCACGGGCTGCAGCAGCCCGATCTCGCGAATGGAGTGCACGAGTTCGGCCAGGGCCTCGGGGTCGAAGACGCTGCGCGGCTGGCGGGGGTTCGGCTCGATGCTGCCGATGGGCAGCTCGGCGTAGGCGGCTCCGGGCACGTGCGAGGGGGCCGTGTCGGTGCCGGCCCCGACCTGCGCCTGCTCGGCCTCGGGAGTCGCGGGAATGAGGGCGCCCAGACCCTTGCCCAATCCACGCTTGGCAGCAGCTGGTGCCATGGGGATAACCTCCGTAACTGGGGACAATTATGGGGGTATTGTCCTTATTTATACCTTTATGTCTGTGGATTGTTCTGTGGATCAATCGCGGCAAATTGCGCCGCCGCCTCTTGGTAGGTCAATGCACCCGGTGACGAGGGGTCATACGTGAGCACGGACTGGGCATAGGAAGGGGCTTCCGAGATGCGCACATTGCGGGGAATGACTGTCTCGAGAACCTTCGTACCGAAGTGGGTGCGCACCTCGTCGGCCACCTGGGAGGCAAGGCGGGTGCGGCCGTCGTACATAGTCAGCAGGATTGCGCTGACCTGGAGCTTGGGGTTGAGGTGGGTGGTCACCATCTCGACCGTGCGCAGCAACTGGGAGAGACCCTCGAGGGCGTAGTACTCGCACTGGATGGGCAGCAGCACCTCACGGGCGGCCACCAGGCCGTTGAGCGTGAGCAAGCCCAGCGAGGGCGGGCAGTCCAGGAAGACGTAGTCGACCGGCTCCCCCGTCGAGCGCACCACGTGCTCGAGGTATGCCTCAACCGCGCGGCTGAGTCGGTATTCACGAGCGACCTGGGAGACCAGCTCGATTTCAGCGCCCGCCAGGTCAATGGTGGCCGGGGCGGTAGTCAGATTGGGGATATCGGGGCAGGGCTGCACGACCTCGGCGAGGGTGCGCTCCCCGGAGAGCACCTCGTAGATGCTCGGAACTCCCTCGTGGTGGTCGACACCGAGAGCGGTGGAGGCATTGCCCTGGGGGTCTAGGTCAATGACCAAGACCTTGGCTCCACTCTGAGCGAGCGCTGCGGCCATATTGACCGTGGTCGTGGTCTTGCCAACGCCACCCTTCTGGTTGGCGACCGTGACGATTCGGGTCATTCGGGCCATCCCAGTCCGGCCGGCTCCGCAGATGTTTCACGTGAAACGGCGGGATCCTGCTTTTCCAGGTAGGTCTCCGGCCAACCGAGGCCGGCGGGTTCGGGAGTCGACGTCACGGGAGTCATTGTGCCGTACCGCGGGTGCCGGTGACCACGGTGGTCGCCGGCTCGACCCAGGGGGCGCCGCAGGTGGTTATCCCCAGGTCACGCACACCCATGGACAATGCTGCGGGCGCCGACGAGGCGATCTCCTCCGCTGCGCTACTTCCCTTGAGCAGGGCAAGGCAACCGCCCCTGACCAGGAGGGGGACAGTCCATCCCAGCAGCTTTTCCAGGGGGGCAACCGCCCGCGCGGTGACCACGTCGACCGGGCTCCAGTCGGGGGAGGAGGTGATGTCCTCAGCTCGGCCACGCAGTACTGAGACCCGATCGGTGAGTCCCAGGTCATCCACAGCCTGGGTCAGGAAGGTGGCCCGACGTAGCAGTGGCTCAATCAGGACCACGTGAATATCGGGCCGCGCAATGCCCCAGACGAGTCCGGGGAGTCCAGCGCCCGAGCCCACATCGGCCACGCGTGAACCGATAGGCACCAGGCCAATCGAGGGGTCTGCCACGACGGCACAATTCAGGACGTGCCGCTCCCAGAGTCGGGGGACCTCCCGAGGGCCGATCAAGCCATGCTCAACACCGGTCGTGCTCAGCACATCGACATATTCCGACAGGGCGGGCTCAGCCGGCAGGAGCCAGTCGGGAAGATCTGGCGAGTGTTTCACGTGAAACGTCGCGTTCTAGCTGACGCGGATGACGACCCGGCGAGCGGGCTCCTCGCCGGCCGACTCGCTGACCAGGCCGGCGGCAGCAACGGCGTCATGCACGACCTTGCGCTCGAACGGGGTCATCGGCTCCAGTGAGACAGGGGCGGAGGTGCGCTGGGCCTCGGCGATGGCCTCCTTGGCAACCTCCTCGAGCGCCGCACGGCGTGCAGCGCGGTGGCCTGCAATGTCGAGCATCAGACGTGAGCGCTCGCCGGTCTCCCGCGCAGCAGCGAGGCGGGTGAGCTCCTGGAGTGCGTCCAGCACCTCGCCATCATTTCCCACCAAATGACGCAAATCACCAGAATTCGCCTCTACTACCGACACCATGGCGCGATTGCCTTCGACATCGATATCGATATCGCCATCGAGATCAGCGATGTCCAGCAGTGCCTCGAGGTAATCGGCGGCCACATCGCCCTCCCGATCAAGAAGGGCAGCGCCGGTCAGGGTCTCAGTGGTCTCTTCGGTGCTCATGGTCGTTCTCCGTTCAGGAAGTCGTGCCCTTGCGCTTGCTGCGCGATGTCTTCTTGGGCTGAACCCGCGGGGTCGGGTTCGGAGTCTCATCGATAGTGAGTTCTGGGGTGCCCGCCTTGCCGGCCGCCTTCGCTGCCTGGCGGGCCATCTTCGCCTCATGCGCCGGGGTGCCGGGCTGCGGATTGTTGCGGATGACGTAGAACTGCTGGCCCATGGTCCAGAGGTTGGTGGTGAACCAGTAGATCAGGACGCCGATCGGGAAGTTGATGCCACCGATGGCGAAGACCAGCGGGAACACGTAGAGCATGATCTTCTGCTGCTTGACCATGGGATTGTCAGGTGCGCTGTTCTTGATGATGAGCTGGCGCTGCGTCAAGAACGTGGTGATGGTCATCGCGATGATCAGGAAGATCGCGAGCAGGCGAGTGGCCAGAACGTTCGGAGTCTGGCCGGCATCCATGAAGGTTGCGTAGAGCGGGACTCCGAAGATCTCGGCGCTGTGCGCCAGCGGCAGGAGATCCTTGTACTGATCCCAGAGGAAAACACCTTGCGCCGTATAGGCAGGATCGGTCGCGCTGTACATCGCGATGCTCTGCAGCACACCGAAGAGTGCGAAGAAAATGGGGGCCTGCAACAGGATCGGAAGGCACGAGGCGAGCGGATTGGTACCCGTCTCCTTGTACAGCTTCATCATTTCCTGCGACTGCTTTTCCTTGTCGCCCTTGTACTGCTTCTGGATCTCCTTGATCTTCGGCTGGATCAACTGGAGATTGCGTTGTGACTTGATCTGCTTCACGAAGAGCGGGATGAGCAGGATGCGGATCACGATCACGAGACCCACGATCGACAGAGTCCAGGTCCAGCCGCTTGCGGGATCCATGAAGATGCTGAAGAACTGATGGAACTGCACCAGCACCCAGCTGACGCCGGTCTTCAACCAATCAAGAATGAACATGAATCAGGTGATCCTTAACTCGAAGCCATGGGCACGCGCGGACGTCCATCGGGAAGTATGTCTGGTTGCCATCTTCCCAGGGACGGCACAGGGTCAACTCCGCCACCGCTCCAGGGATTGCAGCGGAGCAAGCGGTAGCCCACCAGGGCTGATCCTTTCAGAGACCCATGCTGGCGCAATGCCCCGAGGGCATATGCGGAGCAACTGGGGTGGTACTTGCAGGTCGGACCAAGAAGTGGCGAGATGGCCAGACGGTAGACCGACACGAGTGCGATCAGCACCCCGGTCACCACGAACCCAAGTGAGTGGTCCCAGACCCACAGGACACCTCGGCCGAAGGCTCTCACGACGTGATGCCCCGACGCTCGAGCTCGATCAGGCCCGCGCTGACGTCTGCGGCCAGCTGGGCACTGCTGGCACCGGCCGCAGTGGGCAGGGCGCGTATCACCAGCTGGGTGCCCGCGGGCAGGGCGGCGAGGTGGGGTGCGCTCACGTGCCGCAACTTGCGGCTTACGGCATGGCGCACCACTGAGTTTCCGACGGACTTCCCCACGGATAGACCCAGCCGCGTGGGGGAGTCCGGGCGCACAAGAGCGATCAGAATGAAAGTAGGACGCGAGATTCGGGTACCCCGACGTTGAATAAGGGTGAAATCACCCGATGCCCGCAGCCGATGAGCCGACGGGAGCATGTCCTAGGCAGACAGGCGAGTGCGGCCCTTGGAGCGGCGCGAGGCGAGGATGGCCCGGCCGGCGCGCGTACGCATCCGCAGTCGGAAGCCGTGGGTCTTGGCCCGGCGACGGACGTTGGGCTGGAAGGTGCGCTTCATCGTGGGGCTCCAGAGGTGCAAAGTGAGGCGGGGGAAGAACAGATTTTGTGGGGAGAGCCTACGGAGAATACCCAGTGGCGGTCAAATGGACCCTTCCCTCACGGCTCCCATCCCCAGGAATATGCACGTACGACTTGTCACCCTGCGCGGTGATGACTAATGTCCACAGGGCATTGGATCGGGGGTCCACATCTGTGGAAAACCCTGTGGATTAACTGGGTATCTGGTCGTGGGGAAGGTGTCACGTGGACGACAATCCACTCGCCAGTGTGTGGACAGAAGTCATCTCTAACCTGTCCGATGGCATTCTCACCCCCCAGCAGCGTGCCTTCGTCGCACTGACCCGGCCCCTGGGCCTGGTGGAGGACACCGCCCTGGTCGCTGCCCCGAATGAGTTCACCAAGGACGTCCTCGAGGCCAGGTTGCGACCCGTTGTCGTCCAGGCCCTGTCCGCGACCCTCGGTCGTGAGATCCGGCTCGCTGTCACTGTCGACCCCACGATTGCGCCTGCGATTGACGAGGACGCGACAGACCAGGTCGCCGACGCCACCTATGCCGACGACAGTGATGACTCGGCCGAGTCGGCCGCGGAGCAGCGCAGCGAGGATTCCCGCCCGGGCACCGGATCACCTGGCACGCGTCTCGAGGACGGTCGACTCAACGCCAAGTACACCTTCGACACCTTCGTCATCGGGTCCAGCAATCGCTTCGCCCATGCTGCCGCCGTGGCAGTGGCCGAGCAGCCGGCCCGCGCATACAACCCGCTCTTCATCTACGGCGGCTCCGGCCTGGGCAAGACCCACCTGCTGCACGCCATTGGGCACTACACCCGCACCCTCTACAAGGGCACGCGCGTGCGTTACGTCAGCTCGGAGGAGTTCACGAATGAGTTCATCAACTCGATTCGTGATGACAAGGCCGCTGTCTTCCAGCGTCGCTACCGCGATGTCGATGTCCTGCTCGTCGACGACATTCAGTTCCTGAGTGGAAAAGTCCAGACACAGGAAGAGTTTTTCCATACCTTCAATACTCTGCACAACGCTAATAAGCAGATCGTGGTCACCTCAGACCTGCCCCCGAAGCAGTTGCAGGATTTCGAGGATCGCATGCGCTCGCGTTTCGAGTGGGGCCTGATCACGGATGTTCAGCCACCGGACCTCGAGACACGAATCGCGATCCTCCGAAAGAAGAGCGTCCAGGAGCGACTGGTGGCTCCTCCGGAGGTTCTCGAGTTCATCGCCTCCAAGATCTCCAGCAACATTCGTGAGCTTGAAGGTGCGCTCATTCGCGTCACGGCATTCGCTTCCCTCAATCGTCAGCCGGTCGACCTCGCCATCACGGAGATCGTCCTCAAGGATCTCTTCCCCTCCGAGAGCGGCCCCGAGATCACTGCGGCACAGATCATGGCGGCGACCGCCTCATACTTCGGCGTCACCGTCGATGAGCTCTGCGGCTCCAGTCGCTCCCGCGTCCTGGTCACTGCGCGTCAGATTGCGATGTACCTGTGCCGCGAGCTCACGGATCTCAGCCTGCCCAAGATCGGCCAGGCATTCGGTGGGCGTGACCACACGACTGTGATGCACGCTGACCGGAAGATCCGACAGCTCATGGCTGAGCGCCGTAGTCTCTTCAATCAGGTGACGGATCTGACCAGTAGAATTAAATCCCAACCGCGCCCTGCGTGATCATTCGTCACATCCGTCCCCAGTTGTGCACACGAATGTGGATAACTTCTGTGTATAAACCTGTGGGTAACCTCTAATTTCTTAGGAAATCCACGAATCACATCCATCCCACGCTTCCCAGACGTGTTCCGTATCCCCAGTGGTGGAAACCCTGTGGATAAAGTAATTCACCCCCAGGGATCTCCACCCCAACCTGTGCAAAAATCTCACGATAATCGTGGACACCGATGACCATCATCCCCTCAGTGCACAGTCATCAACAGCGGACGCGGAATTCCTCCACATCCTCTACACATCCGTCCAGGGTCGTTCACCAGGAGAAATAGGGGTTATCCCCACAATCCACACCACCTATGACGATGACTACTTATCTAGTCAGGAGAGATGAAGAACAACCATGGGTGCGACCCTTGTGGATTGCCAGACCCCGCTGGTGGAGTACCCCATACTCCTGACACACTGACCCCCTTATTGATCACGGGAGGAAAGTCGTGAAGTTTCGGGTTGAGCGCGATGTCCTGGCTGACGCCGTCTCCTGGGCAGCTCGAACCCTGCCTACCCGACCTTCGATGCCTGTTCTCGCCGGCCTGGTACTCGAAGCCTCCGATGACTCCGTCACCCTGAGTAGCTTCGACTATGAGGTCTCCTCTCGGGTGACTATCGCCGCTGATGTCCAGACCCCGGGCACGAGCCTGGTCTCCGGGCGACTCCTCGCCGACATCACTCGTTCGCTTCCAGGGGCCCCTGTTCAGTTGTCCAACGAGGGCACGCGAGTGGTCATCACCTGCGGCCGATCCTCCTTCACTCTGCCGACACTCCCTGTCGAGGATTACCCGTCGCTACCCGCAATGCCCGACTCCTCAGGTGACATCGAGGCCGCGCTCTTTGCCTCGGCCGTTGCTCAGGTTGCTGTCGCTGCAGGGCGCGATGACACTCTGCCGACACTCACCGGGATTCGAATGGAGATCGAAGGCGGAAACATCGTGCTTGCCGCAACCGATCGCTATCGACTAGCTGTTCGGGAGTTCAGCTGGAATCCGAAGAGCTCGTCGATCTCCGTCAACGCACTCATTCCGGCAAAGACACTGGCCGATACCGCGAAGTCACTCTCGACCACTGATCTCGTCACCATCGCCCTGAGTGCCGGTGGTTCAGGAGAAGGACTCATCGGTTTCGAAGGCGCCGGTCGCCGCACCACCACTCGACTACTCGATGGCGAGTTCCCGAAGTACCGCACACTACTTCCCAGTGAGGCCGCCACTGTCGCATCCGTCGACACGGCAGCTCTTGCCGACGCAGTCAAGCGCGTAGCTCTGGTTGCTGAGCGCAACACGCCAGTTCGCCTCGCCTTTGATGGTTCAGAGGTCGTGTTGCGTGCAGGTACCGGAGATGACGCCCAGGCGAATGAAGTCGTCGAATGCCGCGTCGATGGTGATGGTCTCGAGATCGCTTTCAATCCCACATACCTTCTCGATGGTCTCAGCGCTGTCGCTGCAGTGACGACCGCTTTCTCATTCACGCAGGCGACGCGTCCGGCAGTGCTAACTGGCGCGGATACCAATGCGACCTCAGGTGTCGATGACTATCGCTACCTGCTCATGCCAGTTCGCCTCACTGGCTGACATCCATGTGGATTCAGTCGCTCAGCCTGACTGATATCCGCTCGTATGAGCAGCTCGACTGCCCGTTCAGCCCGGGCATCACTGCCTTCGTCGGACGCAACGGCCAGGGCAAGACCAATATCGTCGAGGCCATCGGATACCTGGCGACACTGAGCAGTCACCGGGTCGCCAGCGATCTGCCCCTGATTCGCCAGGGATGCGAGCGCGGATTCATCCGCGCGAATGTCTCGTCCCTGGACAGGGATGTTCTTCTCGAGATCGCGATAACTCCCGGCAAGGCAAACAAGGCTCGCATCAATGAGTCACCAGTGCCTCGCACGCGCGACATTCTTGGCATCGTGCAAGCAGTGGTATTCGCCCCCGAGGATCTCGAGCTCGTCAAGGGTGATCCGAGTGCGCGTCGTCGATTCCTTGATGAATTGCTAGTCCAGCGAATCCCGAGACTTGCCGGAACTCGAGCTGATTACGATCGCGTGCTCAAGCAGCGCAATGCGCTCCTGAAATCGGCGAGCATTGCTCGCAAGGCGGGCACTGATCGCATAGTGCAGACACTTGAAGTGTGGGATGAACAACTAGCCTCGCACGGTGGTGAGCTCATTGCTGCGCGCATCTCACTGCTCAACGACTTGATGCCACTTGCCCAGCAGCAGTATGCGATGGTCTCGGGCAGCGACACTGAAATGGTGCTCAACGCGATCTATCAGTCATCACTCGGATATGACGCACAGCTCACCACTGACCGCGAGGATTGGTCGGCCCAGTTGCTCGGCGCAATCGAGGTGAGGCGTAAGGACGAGCTCGATCGTGGTGTCACCCTCGTGGGGCCGCACCGTGACGATGTCGCCCTTCATCTCGGTGACTTCCCAGCAAAGGGCTACGTCTCGCATGGGGAGTCCTGGTCACTGGCACTCTCACTGCGCCTCGGTGCATTTGATCTGCTGACTGCTGATGGCGAGTCCCCGATCCTGATCCTGGACGACGTGTTCGCCGAGCTTGATGCCCAGCGCCGCGCGCATCTGGCTACTCATGTCGGAACGGCCCAGCAGGCCTTCATCACTGCCGCAGTGGCCGAGGATGTCCCCGTCGAGCTCACCGGCGCTCGGATCGAGGTCGTCAAGGGAGGTGTGGTCCATGCCTGAGTCTCCTGACACTGACGCTGCGGCCCGCGCCCTCAACCGGGCGGCCTCCTCGGGCAAGAAGGCCCAGGCTCCCCGAAAGAAGCAGGCCTCCGGCCCGGCTCGGGGCGCGGGCCGTGACCCCGAGTTACTGGGACCTGCCGTCGACAGGTTCATCCGTGACCGCGGCTGGGCCGCAGAGGCATCGGCCGCCAGCCTGACTACGCGTTGGGCCGAGATCGTGGGGCCGGAGCTCGCCGATCACGTGCAGCCGGAGTCCTTCGAGGAGGGGGTACTCGTGCTTCGGGCCGAATCCACCTCCTGGGCGACCCAGGTGCGCCTGCTCATGGGCACGGTGCGAACCGCCATCGATCAGGCCATCGGGGCCGGGGTGGTCACGAAGGTCACAGTGAAGGGGCCGACGGCTCCCTCATGGAAGTCCGGACCCCGATCCGTGCCTGGCCGTGGCCCGCGCGACACGTACGGCTAGACGAGGCACCACGGGCCTCTGTCGCCAAAAAGATGCCCAGTCAATACACCACCCCGTGAA
Source organism: Actinomycetes bacterium (assembly GCA_046085905.1). Classification (GTDB taxonomy): domain Bacteria; phylum Actinomycetota; class Actinomycetes; order S36-B12; family S36-B12; genus CAIKZY01. The sequence continues at coordinate 13,955 of JBJSWO010000066.1, forward strand.
CGGGGGGGTAAATCCCGTTAGGTCATGCACAGGCCCGTGGCGCGTGGGGAATTACCCGGAAACCAGGTAGACTGAGGCTCTTCCCCGCAGTGCCCGAACCGCCCGATTCCTCACGAGTTTCCGATGAGGAGCAAGGCCGGTCGGGCAGCCGTGCACGCAGGTCCCCGTGACCCGACCAAGGAGGCTCGCCCCAGTGTCGTATGACGCCAGCGCGATTACCGTTCTCGAAGGCCTCGACGCCGTTCGCAAGCGCCCGGGCATGTACATCGGCTCCACGGGTGAGCGCGGCCTGCACCACCTCGTCTATGAGGTCGTCGATAACTCCGTCGACGAGGCGATGGCCGGCTATGCCACCGACATCGTCGTGACCCTCCTGGCCGACGGCGGCGTGCGCGTGGTCGACAACGGCCGCGGCATCCCGGTCGACGAGCACCCGGTCGAGAAGAAGCCGGCCGTCGAGGTCGTGCTCACGGTGCTGCACGCCGGCGGAAAGTTCGGCGGCAGTGGCTACTCGGTCTCCGGCGGGCTTCATGGCGTGGGCGTCTCCGTCGTCAACGCCCTCTCCACCCGTCTGGATGTCGAGGTCAAGCGCGATGGGGCGATCTACCGCCAGAGCTACAAGCACGGCGTCCCGCAGGCCAAGCTCGAGAAGAGCGGTACCTCCGATCACACCGGCACGTCGGTCACCTTCTGGGCTGATGGCGACATCTTCGAGACCACGACCTACGACTTCACCACGCTCTCGCGTCGCTTCCAGGAGATGGCCTTCCTGAACAAGGGCCTGGCACTCGAGCTCATCGACGAGCGCGCACCGGTGATCAGCGACGACATCGACAGCACCGACGAGGTCGAGTCAGTGCGTCGAGTGCGCTACCACTACGAGGGTGGCATCGCCGACTTCGTCGCGCACATCAACGCGAGCAAGGGCGTCGCCAATCCCTCGATCATCTACATGGAGTCCGAGGCCGAGGATCGCCGCATGAGCGCCGAGGTTGCCATGCAGTGGAACACCACGTACTCCGAGTCGGTCTACACCTTCGCGAACACGATCAACACAACCGAGGGCGGCACGCACGAGGAGGGTTTCCGTGCAGCACTGACCTCACTGGTCAACAAGTTCGCGCGCGAGTGGAACATCCTCAAGGAGAAGGACGCCAATCTCTCCGGCGACGATGTTCGCGAGGGCCTGACCGCGATCATCAGCGTGAAGCTGATGGATCCCCAGTTCGAGGGCCAGACCAAGACCAAGCTCGGCAACACCGAGATGAAGGCCTTCGTGCAGAAGGTCGTCAACGAGTCGCTCGGTGAGTGGTTCGAGAAGAATCCAGCCGAGGGCAAGGAGATCGCTCGCAAGTCAGTGAATGCTGCGAGTGCGCGCATCGCCGCGCGCAAGGCACGCGATCTCGCACGCAATCGCAAGGGCCTGCTCGGCGGTGCCGGCATGCCCGGCAAGCTCATCGACTGCTCGAGCCGTGAGCCCGAGGAGTGCGAGGTGTTCATCGTCGAGGGCGACTCTGCCGGCGGCTCCGCGCGCCAGGGCCGCGACCCCAAGCGCCAGGCGATCCTGCCCATCCGTGGCAAGATCCTCAACGTCGAGAAGGCTCGCATCGACAAGGTGCTGCAGAACAACGAGGTGCAGGCACTCGTGTCGGCCTTCGGCACCGGTGTGCAGGATGAATTCGACATCAACCGGCTGCGGTATCACAAGATCGTGCTGATGGCCGATGCCGATGTCGACGGCCAGCACATTCGCACGCTGCTGCTCACGCTGCTGTTCCGCTTCATGCGCCCGCTCGTCGAGCAGGGCTACGTCTTCCTCGCCCAGCCGCCGCTGTACAAGATCAAGTGGTCGCGCGAGGCACCCGACTACGTCTACTCCGATCGCGAGCGCGACGCCGTGATCGAGGCCGGCGTCGCTGCCGGCCGCCGTCTTCCGAAGGAAGAGGCGGTGCAGCGCTACAAGGGCCTCGGCGAGATGAATGCCGACGAGCTCTGGGAGACCACCATGGATCCCCAGCGCCGCGTGCTGCTGCAGGTCACCCTCGACGATGCGGCGCAAGCCGATGAGATGTTCAGCGTGCTCATGGGCGAGGACGTCGAGTCCCGCCGCAACTTCATCCAGCAGAACGCACGCGACGTGCGCTTCCTCGATATCTAAGCTCGGCTAACGGAGACAGTGATGTCAGACGACAACAAGCTCGACACCATCGGCTCGGGTACTGAAGAGCATCCGGGAGCGCACGGCCGCATTGAGGCCGTCGACCTGCAGACCGAGATGCAGCGCTCGTACCTCGACTACTCGATGTCGGTCATCGTCTCGCGCGCGCTTCCTGATGTGCGCGATGGCCTCAAGCCCGTGCATCGCCGCGTTCTCTACGCGATGTACGACGGCGGCTACCGTCCCGATCGCAACTTCTCGAAGTCGGCGCGCGTGGTCGGCGATGTCATGGGCAACTACCACCCCCATGGCGACAGCGCGATTTACGACGCCCTCGTGCGCCTGGCCCAGCCGTGGTCACTGCGCTACCCGCTCGTGCAGGGCCAGGGCAACTTCGGCTCGCCCGGCAATGACCCCGCCGCCGCCCAGCGATACACCGAGTGCCGCATGGCACCGCTGGCAATGGAGATGGTGCGCGATATCGACGAGGAGACCGTCGACTTCGGCCCGAACTACGATGGCCGCACCCAGGAGCCCCTGGTGCTGCCGAGCCGGTTCCCGAACCTGCTCGTCAATGGCAGCTCGGGCATTGCGGTCGGCATGGCCACTAACATCCCGCCGCACAACCTGCGCGAGGTCGCAGCCGGTGCGCAGTGGATGCTCGAGAATCCCGACGCCGAGCGCGAGGAGCGCCTCGCGGCGCTCATGGAGCGCATCAAGGGCCCGGATTTCCCGACCGGTGCACTGATCGTCGGCCGCAAGGGCATCGAGGATGCTCAGCGCACCGGCCGTGGTTCCGTCACGATGCGCGCCGTCGTGACCGTGGAAGAGGATTCCCGCGGTCGTCAGCTGCTTGTCGTGACCGAGCTCCCGTACCAGGTCAATCCTGACAACCTGCTGCTGCGCATCGCCGAGCTGGTGGGCGAGGGCAAGCTCACTGGCATCGCCGATGTCCGCGATGACTCCTCGTCGCGCACGGGCATGCGCCTGATCATCGAGCTCAAGCGCGATGCGGTCGCCCAGGTCGTGCTGAACCAGCTCTACAAGCACACTCAGCTGCAGGACAACTTCGGCTGCAACATGCTCGCCATCGTCGATGGCGTGCCGCGCACGCTGACCCTCGAGCAGTTCGTGCGTCACTGGATCACTCACCAGATCGAGGTCATCCAGCGCCGCACCCGCTATCGCCTGCGCAAGGCCGAGGAACGCGCGCACATCCTGCGCGGTTACCTCAAGGCCCTTGATGCCCTCGATGAGGTCATCGCCCTCATTCGCGCATCCGCCACGGTCGAGGATGCGCGATCGGGCCTCATGGCGCTGCTCGAGCTCGATGAGCTGCAGGCCACGGCCATTCTCGACATGCAGCTGCGACGTCTTGCCGCACTCGAGCGCCAGAAGATCATGGATGAGTACGACGATCTGATGGCCAAGATTGCCGACTTCAACGACATTCTCGCCAGCGAGTCACGTCAGCGCTCTATCGTGTCCGAGGAGCTCACCGAGATCACCGAGAAGTTCGGCGACGAGCGCCGCTCGCAGATCGTCGCCTGGGATGGTGACGTCACCGACGAGGATCTCATCGCAGAGGACGACATCGTCGTCACGATCACCTCGGGTGGCTATGCCAAGCGCACGAAGTCCGAGCTGTACCGAGCGCAGAAGCGCGGCGGCAAGGGCGTGAAGGGTGCGGCACTTCGCCAGGACGACGTCGTCGAGCACATGTTCGTCACGACCACCCACCACTGGCTGCTGTTCTTCACGAACAAGGGCCGGGTGTACCGGGCGAAGGGCTACCAGCTGCCCGAGGCCGGCCGTGATGCACGCGGGCAGCACGTCGCGAATCTCCTCGCCTTCCAGAGTGATGAGACCATCGCGTCCGTACTGGCTATCCCGAACTACGAGGATGCCGACTTCCTGGTGCTCGCTACCCGCCGCGGCATGGTCAAGAAGACCAAGCTCGGCGAGTACGACACCAACCGCCAGGGTGGCATCATCGCGATCAACCTTGCCGATGAGGATGAGCTGATCTCTGCGAAACTTGTCTCGGCACGTGACAACCTGATGCTGTTCTCCCGTAAGGGCATGTCGGCCAGGTTCGTGGCTGACGATGACACCCTGCGCCCGATGGGTCGCGCCACAGGCGGCGTGATCGGCATGCGCTTCCGCGAGGGCGATGCGCTGCTGGCCATGGATGTCGTGCGAGATGACACCTATGTCGTCACGATTACTGATGGTGGCTTCGCCAAGCGCACTGCGGTGGGCGAATGGGCTCCGAAGGGTCGCGGCATTCTCGGCGTGCGCGCGATGCGCCTGGTCGAGGAGCGCGGCTCGCTCGTGGGCGCACTCATCTGCGAGGCCACCGACCAGGTGTTCGCCATCGCTTCCAATGGCGTGGTCATCCGATCGAGCGTCGAGGGCATCCGCCCCTCAGGCCGCGACACCATGGGCGTGAAGTTCATGAACCTCTCCGAGGGCGATGCCGTCGTGGCGGTCGCACGTGGTGGCGAGTCTGATGACGATGATGAGACTGATGACGGTGACGCAGTCGCGACTGCGCCAGCGGATCAAGAAGCAGTGGCCGGTGACGCCGCAGAAGGCGCTCCGGTCACCGAGGGCTAAGTGATCATCCAAGGACAGGAGTAAGACGTGAAAGATGCAGCCCGCGCCCCGCGGCGCGCCCGGCTGTACGTCACCCACGTCAATGCCTGGTCGATCACCAAGGCAGCCTTCATGCTTGCCGTGGCCATCGGCATCGTCCTCGTCGTGGCGGTCACTGTCCTGTGGCTGCTCCTCAACTCGATCGGCGTCTTCGACACCCTCACGCGCAATATCAATGACGTGATCGGCAATTCGTCGAATACGCTCGACCTCGTCGGGCTCCTGAGTTTTCCCACGGTTATCGGAGCCACGGTGGTGGTTGCCTCGGTCGAGATCGTCCTGATCTCTATCTTTGCCGGACTCTTTGCCGTGATGTACAACCTCGCTGTCGGCTTGACCGGGGGAATCGAAGTGGTCCTGAGCGACGACTACTAGGGGATCGACCCCTCGGCGGGCCTCCGGGCTAGGTCAGTTGGACGACCCCGAGGCGCACTGGGTATTGTTTGACCCCGTTCGGGCCCATAGCTCAGCCTGGTTAGAGCGCTTCCCTGATAAGGAAGAGGTC
>JBJSWO010000067.1:0-12459 GCA_046085905.1 Actinomycetes bacterium
GTGCCGGCGGTTTCGAGACTGCTGCGGAATCCGAGTAGCACCAGCGCGGCAAACACCCAGGCCACGGTGCCGATGATGATCGGCACAAGCGCATCACCAGTCACAAGGGACCCAGACACTTTCCGGTCTGCGTGAGATGACTGATGCGGCACCCTCCTTACGCTACCGTCGCGCCATGCGGCGCGCCCCCTGCGCCCACACCTTGAGGAGGGTGAATGTCTGCAACAACTCAGAATGTCAGCGGTGTCGACCGCTGGTTCAGTCTGACGGCCCGTGGGTCGAACTACTCCCGTGAGATCCGTGGTGGCATCGTCACCTTCTTCACGATGGCGTACATCGTCGTGCTCAACCCGCTCATCATCGGCACCGCCAAGGACATGAACGGCGAGTTCGTCGGCGGAACCACCGATGTCGTCAAGGCGATCACGATGGTCGCAGCGGCCACGGCTCTTGTCGCCGGCCTCATCACCATCATCATGGGCATCATCGGCCGATTCCCTGTCGCTCTCGCCGCGGGTCTGGGCCTGAACGGCTTCGTCGCCTTCACCCTCGCACCGCAGATGACCTGGGCGGATGCCATGGGTCTCGTGGTGCTGGAAGGCATCATCATGCTGCTGCTCGTGCTCACGGGCTTCCGCTCGGCGGTCTTCCGCGCAGTGCCTGAGCAACTCAAGTACGCCATCGGCGTCGGCATCGGCCTGTTCATCACCATCATCGGCCTGGTCGACGCGGGCGTTGTCCGCTCCGGAGTGCCGCTGATCAGCTTCGGTGTCTTCGGCGAGCTCAAGGGCTGGCCGATGTTCACCTTCGTCTTCGGCCTGCTGCTCACCATCATCCTGGTCGTGCGCAAGGTCAAGGGGGCGATCCTCATCGGCCTGGTGGGTACCACCATCCTGGCGATCATCATCGAGGCCGTCGCAGGCGTCGGCCCGAAGACCGGCGCTGACGGCGCCGTGGCCAACATCGTCGGCTGGGGCCTGAACGTGCCCAAGATGCCCGACTCCGTCGTGGCGACCCCTGATCTGGGCCTGCTCGGTCAGTTCAACCTCTTCGGCTCCTTCCAGATCGTCGGCGTGATCGCAGCCATCATCGCGATCTTCGCGCTGCTGCTGTCGGACTTCTTCGACACCATGGGAACTGTCTTCGGCCTGGCCACCGAGGCCGAGCTGCTCGACAAGGAGGGCGAGGTTCCGCACCTGCAGAGCATCCTGGTGGTCGACTCGATCGCTGCGGCCGCAGGCGGCGCCGCGTCGACCTCGAGCAACACTGCCTACATCGAGTCCGCCTCGGGCATCGGTGACGGTGCTCGCACGGGCATCGCCTCGGTGGTCACCGGCGTGCTGTTCCTCGTCGCGATGTTCTTCACGCCGCTGGTGCAGATCGTTCCCTACGAGGCAGCAGCGCCGGCACTCGTCGTCGTCGGCTTCCTGATGATGACTCAGATCCGTCATATCGACTTCACGAATCTGGAGATCGGTATCCCGGCATTCCTCATCATCGCGCTGATGCCGTTCACCTACTCGATCACCATCGGTATCGGTGCCGGCTTCATCGCCTGGGTCGTCATCAAGATCTTCACCGGAAAGGCCCGGGAGATCAACTGGCTGATGTGGGTCATCGCCATCGCGTTCGCGCTCTACTTCGCGGTCGATCCCATCCGCCAGGGGCTCGGCGTCGGCTAGCCACCTAGACTGCTGCCCATGAGTCCACGCGCCCGACGTTTCGTCACCCTCGCCGTGCTCGTGGCAGTGGTCGCAGCCGTGGCGATAGCCGCGGTGGTCCGCTGAACGGATTACTGAGAAGGGCCGCACTCCTCCTGGGGAGTGCGGCCCTTCTCCTGTCCTCGGTGCCGACCGCACATGCATCGGAGGCGAATACCGTCTGCCGGTTCACCGATAGGCGGTTCACGGAGATCAGCGGTCTGGCCACCTCGATTCGACACCCGGGCGTGCTATACCTGCACAACGACTCCGGTGATGGGCCGTTCGTCTACGCCGTCGATTCCACGACCTGCACGACCATCGCGACGCTGACAGTCGACGGGGTCGATCCGCGCGATGCCGAAGCGATAGCCACCGGCCGGGATGCGCGAGGTCGAGCGGTTATCTGGTTCGCCGACATCGGTGACAACCTGGATTCCTGGCCCTATGTGCGCGTGCACGAGATCCGCGAGCCGAAGCGACTCGCGAACACGACCGTCGATGCTCGCGAGTACAGATTCACCTACGGTGACAGGCCGCACAACGCTGAAGCACTGCTCGCGGACCCTGCGAAGCCGCAGTTGTGGATCGTGACCAAGCAGCTCGCTCACGGCTCGCTGTATCGGCTGCCCGTTCCCCTGCGCTCGGGTGTCGTGAACATCGCGCGCAAGATCAGGCAGGAGAGCGGGCTGGTCACGGATGGTTCCGTGTCACCTGACGGGCTCCGTTACGCACTGCGCGACTACGACGAGGTCGAGATCTACGCCGGCCTCCCGCCCGGTAAGCGCACTGCCACTATCCCGTTGCCCTTCCAGCTTCAGGGGTAGGCGATCACCTGGGCAGCTGATGGGAGGTCACTGCTCATTGCCAGTGAGAGGGAAAAGCGGCTACTTCGCGTGACGCTGCCGCTCAGTGCGCTCGCCCTGCGCTAGCCGCGCGACGGAATCTCATCAGCCACCGGCTTCACGAGAACCAGAATCAGCTGGGTCACGAGGAGGATCGGCACGACGATGAACGCCGTGTGAACCGAGACGCTGGAGGCCAGGGCGCCGAGAACGAACGGCGCGACCGCGATGGCGCCGGTGGTGAAGGCCAGGGTCGTACCGGCAGCACGATCGGTGAGGCCGGGTGCAGTGCGCAGGATGCGAGTCATGCTCAGCGGCCACACGATGGCGAAGCTCAGGCCGGTCAGGAAGAAGAAGATCAGGAGCAGGGCCGGCGCACTGGTGAGCCAGGTGAGCAGGAAGGTCACCAGGGAGGCGACCAGGGCGACCCGCAGAAGGGTCTCGGACGGCAGCCTCTGGGCGAGCTTGGAGCCGATCGCCCGACCCAGGAAGATGCCGCCGGTAAACGCGGCCAGACCGGCGGCGGCAGCGCCCGCGCTGAAGTCTGCCTGCTCGCGCAGCAGATCGGCACCCCACAGGCTCACGCAGAACTCCGTGCCCATGTAGCACGTGCCGGCCATGATCGCCCAGTACGTGAGGCCCGGCAGCTTGCCGTGCGTCTTGCGCGTGGCCACGGCCCCGGCCACGCCCCAGGCAGCGGCGCTCTTGCCGCGGAAGATCTCGATGACCACGAAGGCGACCACTGCCACGGCAACGCCGCCGCGCCAGCCGAAGATCGTGGTCGTGGCGAATCCGACGGCCAAGGGGCCCAGCAGTCCCATCAGCGACGCGTAGGCGGTGCTCTCGGTCAGCGCGCTCGCAGTGGCGTTGCCCTGGTGCACGCCGATGAAGGAGTTGACAGCGACGACGAGCAGGTTGCCGAAGAAGCAGGCAATGAACGCGAGCGCGAGAGTGCCCCCGGCCTGCATGCCCGGGATGAGGTAGATGGCGATGGCGATCGCCGCACCGATGGAGGAGAGGCGAAGCACATTGCCGCGGCCAATGCGATTGGAGAGAGCAGGTGCGATGGCCGCGCCGATGACGCCGCCGATTGCCAGCGAAGTGCCATGCAGGCCACTGATCGTCGTGCTGCTGCCCTGATCGTCGCGCAGGAGTGCGAGCGATGCGCCGAAGGCGTAGACGAACCATGACCACGTCGACATCGACGCGAACGCCATGATGGTCGGCCGGTCATGGACCGGCTTGGTGTCGTCAGTTACCGGCGCATCGCTCGAGCTCATGAGAGCTGGGAGACGACGTAGTCGATGCTCGCGATCAGCTTGCGGACATCGGCGGGATCGACTGCGGGGAACACCGAGATGCGCAGCTGATTGCGGCCCAGCTTGCGGTAGGGGTCGGTGTCGACGATGCCGTTGGCACGGAGGGCCTTCGCAATGGCCGTCGCATCGATCGAGTCGTCGAAGTCGATGGTCGCGACCACCTTGGAGCGCTTGGCAGGATCGGTCACGTAAGGAGTCGTGATCGGGTTCGCCTCGGCCCAGTCGTAGATCGCCTTGGACGACTCGGCGGTACGCGCTGTTGTCCAGGCGAGACCGCCATTGGCGTTGAACCAGTCGACCTGCTCGGCCATCAGGTAGATGGTGGCCAGTGCCGGGGTGTTGTAGGTCTGGTCGAGCCGCGAGTTGTCGACAGCGGTCTGCAGGTCGAGGAACGGCGGGATCCAGCGTCCGCTGCCCGAGATCTTCGCGACGCGCTCAATGGCGGCGGGAGACATCAGAGCCAGCCACAGGCCGCCGTCGGAGCCGAAGTTCTTCTGCGGGGCGAAGTAGTAGGTGTCGAACTCGGTGGCGTCGACGGCCAGGCCGCCGGCACCCGAGGTGGCATCGATGATCATCAACGAGTTCGGATCTGCACCGGCCACGCGCTGGGGGGTGATGGCCACGCCGGTCGAGGTCTCATTGTGCGGGGTGCAGTAGGCGTCGATGCCGGCCTCTGCCGAGAAGGAGGGCGCGTCACCCGGCTCGCCCTTGATGATCGTGGGATCGCCCAGGTGCGGGGCCTTCTTGACTCCGTCGGCGAACTTCGCGCCGAACTCGCCGAAGGTCAGGAACTGCGCGCGATCCTCGATGAGCCCGAATGCCGCGGCATCCCAGAAGCAGGTCGATCCGCCGTTGCCCAGCACGACCTCGTAGCCCTCGGGCAGCGAGAACAGGTCAGCGAGACCGGCGCGCAGACGGCCCACCTGTGACTTCACCGTCTTCTGGCGGTGCGAGGTGCCGAGGTAGCTCTGCCACACGGAGGCAAGTGCGGTGACCTGCTCCTCGCGGACCTTTGACGGCCCGGCACCGAAGCGGCCATCGGACGGCAGCAGGTCGGTGGGGATGCGGATCTCGGTGGGCTCAGTCACTTCTTCTCCAATGTGGTGTGGGCGTTGCGGTCGTGCGGGTGGTGCGAATTGGGTGGGCTATGCGCGCGGGGTGTAGCCGGTCGGTGCGACCATCTCGGCATCCCAGCCCGGAACCTGCTCGGGCTTGCGGGGTGCCGGACCGATGTACTTCGCCGACGGTCGAATCAGGCGGCCGGTCTTCTTCTGCTCGAGGATGTGAGCGCTCCAGCCGGCGAGGCGTGCGCAGGTGAACATCGAGGTGAACAGATGCGCCGGCACCTCGGCGAAGTCGAGCATGATCGCTGCCCAGAACTCGACATTCGTCTCGAGTGCGCGATCAGGACGGCGCGAGCGAAGCTCGGCCAGTGCGGCCTGCTCGAGCGCGACAGCAACCTCGTACCGCTCGGCGTTGAGCTCCTTCGCGGTGCGGCGCAGCACGCGTGCACGGGGGTCCTCGGCGCGGTAAACACGGTGACCGAAGCCCATGAGGCGCTCACCGCGATCGAGGATGCCCTTCACGTAGGCATCGGCATCACCGGAGCGCTCGACCTCCTCGATCATGTGCAGCACGCGCGAGGGGGCGCCGCCGTGCAGCGGACCGCTCATCGCGCCGATCGCGCCGGAGATTGCGGCTGCGACATCTGCACCGGTCGAGGCAATCACGCGGCTGGTGAACGTGGAAGCGTTCATGCCGTGCTCGGCGGCAGACACGAAGTAGGCGTCTATTGCCTGGATGTGACGCGGATCAGGCTCGCCGCGCCAGCGAATCATGAAGCGCTCGACCACGGTGCTGGCCTGATCGATCTGCTTCTGCGGCACCATCGGCTGGCCGAGACCGCGAGCGGCCTGGGCCACGAAGGACAGTGCCATGACTGACACGTGCGCGAGGTTCTCGCGTGCGGTGTCGTCATCGATATCGAGCAATTGCTTGAGGCCCCATGCAGGAGCGAGCATCGCGATGGCCGACTGCACGTCGACGCGCACGTCACCGGAGTGGATCGGGATGGGGAACGGCTCGGCGGGCGGGAGCCCGGGATTGAACTCATTGTCGACGAGCAGGCCCCAGACGTTACCGAAGGAGACGCGGCCGACGAGATCCTCGATGTCGACGCCGCGGTAGCGCAGGGCGCCGCCGTCGCGATCGGGTTCTGCGATCTCGGTCTGGAAGGCGATGACGCCCTCAAGACCCGGTACGAACTCGCCCATGGGGTCTCCTCACGTGGAATGTCGCCATTCTTCCGTCCCGACCCCCTGCTCGCGCCATGGGGGCGAGATAAGTGACGAGGCTCTCCTCGGGGCGCACGTGGGGCCGCCGAGTGGTGGAATGGGTGCATGAGCCTGTGGACCCCGCCGCCGGACGACGCCCCTCGTCGGCTGGCCGATCTTCGGGTGACCTACGACCTCGGCACCCTGGCCCCCGAGGATCTCCCTGGCGCCCCACTGGCCGCCTTCCATGGCTGGTTCGCCGAGGCGGAGGCTGCCGGTCTGCCCGAGCCCAATGCCATGGTGGTCTCGACGGCCACCACTGCCGGGGCGCCGAGCTCGCGCACCGTGCTGCTCAAGGACGCCGATGCCCGCGGCTTCGTCTTCTACACGAATCTGACGTCCCGCAAGGGCCGAGAGCTGGCCGAGAACCCCCAGGCCTCACTCGTCTTTCCCTGGTTCGCGATCCATCGACAGGTCACGGTGGTCGGAAGTGCCGAGCTGATCGGACGTGACGAGGTCGAGACGTACTTCCGATCGCGCCCCCGCGGCTCGCAGCTCGGCGCCTGGGCGAGTGAGCAGTCGACCGTGATCGACGGAAGGGATGCTCTCGAGGCTCGTTACGCCGAGCTCACCGAGCAGTACGGCGAGGAGGGCGAGATTCCGGTGCCGGAGTTCTGGGGCGGCTGGCTCATCCGCCCGTCGGCGATCGAGTTCTGGCAGGGCCGTCCGTCGCGACTTCACGACCGGCTGCGTTTCCGTACGACCGTGTCGCAGGCCGATCTCTCCGATGCCGGGAGCTGGGTGCTCGAGCGCCTCTCGCCGTGATTCAGCGGTTGCGCAGGTAGAGCGTCACGAGGGCATCGAGGGTCATGCCTTGCTCCTCGGCCTTCTTGCGAAGTTCCTTTCGCAGAGACTTCGGAATCTCGACCGAGAGCTCGACCAGCTTGTCCTTGGCCGGAGGGCGCAGGGTGTCGGAGGCTGACGAACCGGCCCGCGTGGAGAGATCCTCGTCGGACTGAGGAGCGGGAGTCGGCAAGGTCGGATGCACATTCGCATCGGCGGCCTTGCGCAATGCGGGGCGTGGTGTCGGATCGAAGGTGCTCACGGGTACTCCCTGACTGCTCGGCCGAACGGATAGAGCAACTGATCGAGTAGCTGATCGAAGACACCGCTGAGCTCGCGGCCCGCGGGGGAATCCCAGGCATGAATGGGAATGCCGGCGCCCTCGGACTGCGGTATCGCATTGCGCTCGGGAACCATCACCGGGCTCACCAGCGGTCCGAATGCGTCCTGCAATTCCTGGATGCGCAGGCGATGCTCGGCGACAGTGGTGCGTGCACGGTTCATGAGAATCGTCGCGGTCCGGATGGCCGGGTTGGTCGAGGAGCGAATGACGTCGACGGCCTCGACTGCCTGCTGCGCACCGTGAAGTGCGAAGTAGCCCGGCTCGGTCACGACGAGCGCAGCATCGGATGCGCTGAGTGCGTTGCGTGTCAGCTCACCCAGTGACGGCGGGCAGTCGATGAGCACGATGTCGTAGCCGCGTGGCACGTTCGCGAGTGCTGACTTCATGCGCAGCTCGCTGTAGGTGCCCTCGCGCGTATTTCGATGCTCGAGTGACCGCTCCGAGGCGATCACGTGAACATTCGCTCCCCACGGGGTGGGCAGGATCGCATCGACGGCGATGCCGGGGCGCGCATCAGCGAGTACGTCATTGGTGGTGAACGGGGGATCGTCGACGCCGAGGCCCATCGTCGCGTTGGCCTGCGGGTCGAGATCGATGACGAGCACCCTCAGCCCGCGATTCCATGCTGCACTCGCAAGACCCAGGGTGACAGTCGTCTTGCCGACGCCGCCCTTCATCGAGACGACTGAGATGGTGGGCACGCCGCAATGCTAGGCGTGGGGTTGATCAGCCGAAGAGTCGGCTGAGGAATCCGCCCTGCTTCTTGGCTGCTGCCTTCTGCTCGGCGGTGCACGTGCACCACTGACCCTTGGGAACCCCGCTCTTGACCTGGGCGATGTGCTGGCCGCAACCGGACCAGGTGGTCTTACCGCAGGCCTTGCAGGACACGGGGCGGCACATGGGGAGTCCTCTCGATCGACGAATGATCGAATTATACCCCAGGGGGTATCAAGAGAGTTACGGGGTCAGCAGGTCCCGAAGGTGGAGCAGATCGCGAATCCCGACCGTGGCCGCATGCCCGTTCAGGGCGGCAGTGACCGCACCGGAAGCCAGCCCCGCCTGCACGCCGGCGGGAGCATCCTCGGCCACCACGCACTCACGTATGTCGATGCCGATCCGCGAGGCGCCGAGAAGGAACGGCTCGGGGTGCGGCTTTCCGAAGGTGATGTCATCGCAGGTCACGAGAACCGGCGGCGTGATCCTCGCAGCACCGAGTCGCGCCTGAGCCAGCAGGAGGTCGGCACTGGTGACCACGGCCCAGGCGATCTCGTGGGCCTCGAGAAACTCGAACAGTTCCTGAGCGCCGGGCATCGCGACGACTCCGTCGAGATCCTCGCGCTCGGCGACTGTCTGATCAGCACAGAGGTCGGCGAGTTCGTCGGTCGATGCGTCGGGGAACAGTGCGCGCACCGTCTCGATCGCCGGCCGGCCATGAAGGATCTCGAGGCGATCGCCCACGCCCATGCGCTCGGCCCACTGTCGCCAGTTGCGTTCCGTGGCGGGGCCGGAATCGACGATCGTGCCGTCCATGTCGAACAGCACTCCGCGAACAGTGCGCACGCTGCCATCGTTGAGGCGAATCTCCATGCGGGCATCCTGCCGCATGAGGCGGTCAGGAGTCCTTCATCCCCTTGAGCACCGAGTAATCCGAGAGAGCTACCTCGCGCTCCGCCTTGTGGTCGACGATGCGCTCCGGGTATCCGAGTGCGTAGCCATCGGGTTGATCCCAGGGCTCGTGCGCACGGGCACCGTCGAGATGAGCGAGTTCAGGGATGTAGCGACGCACGTAGTCGCCATTCGGATCGAATTTCAGGCCCTGCATCACCGGGTTGAACACCCGATAGAAAGGCGAGGCGTCGGTGCCGCAGCCCGCAGTCCACTGCCAGCCGTGAGTGTTGCTCGCAACATCGCCGTCATGCAGCCAGTTCATGAATTCACGCGCGCCGCGCTGCCAGGGCAGGTGAAGATCCTTCACCAGGAAGCTCGCGACGACCATGCGCACGCGATTGTGCATCCAGCCCTCGGCTCGCAACTGCCGCATGCCGGCATCGACGAACGGATAGCCGGTGCGACCCTCGGCCCAGGCAGCGAATGCCGCGTCATCGTCTGCCCACGTCATGCGATCGAAGCGCTCATCGAGTGACGCGCGGATCGAGTCAGGGGCCTGGCGCAGCACGTCGGCATAGAACTCGCGCCAGCAGATCTCCTTGCGAAATACCTCGTCGCTCTCGCCGAGATCCGCGAGCAGGCTCCGCGGGTGGATCTCACCCCACTTGAGGTGGTGGCTCAGCAGGCTCGTGCCGTCGATGTCGGGGCGATTGCGTGCCTCAGAGTATTCGGCAAGCGCATTCGCGCGGAATGTCTCCCAGCGATCCCACGCGGCAGTCTCTCCCGCTGCGGGCAATGCGATCTCCGCCGGTGCCGCGTGCTCAGGAAGGGGCTCCGAGGCAATGCCTGAAGCGATCCACGCGAGTGACGGATCGGGGGCCTCGGCTGGAGCCCGCCAGCCGTGACGGAACCACGCTCGGTAGAACGGGGTGAAGACGCGATACGCGGTGCCGTCGTCCTTGGTCACTCGGCCGGGCGCAATGGCATACGGCAAGCCGGTGCGCACGAGCGGAATGCTGCCCAGTGCCGCCTCGACGTCAGCGTCACGCTGAATTCCGTATGGCCCGAAGTCAGCCGACACGTGCACGCTCGTGGCACCCGTCTCGGCGCACAGAGCCGGGATGACCTCGACTGGGTTACCGCTCCGGAGGACGAGCTTGCCGCCGAGACTCTCGTGGAGTGAGCGCAGTGATGCGCAGAGGTAGGCCAGACGCACGTCGCCCGCGGGCTCCCAGAGATGCGGATCGATTACGAAGACGGGGACGACCGGCCCCTCGGCGATCGCGGCTATCAGTGCGGGGTGATCGAGGATGCGCAGGTCACGACGGAACCACATGACACTGGGCATGGCTCCAGCGTAGGGCCGATGCGCACCACTCGCAGCCGCCGAGTGACACACTGGCGCCATGTGGATGGCGGCACTATTCGGCGGACTCGCATCAGCGACCCTGATCATCGGCACTCTTCTGGCCTACGCCTTCTCGCCGTCGCCACGCCTGACCGCAATCGTGATGGCGCTCGGCGCCGGCCTGCTGATCGGCTCCGTCGCATACGACCTGGTTGCCGAAGCGCAGATCAACCTGTCCCTTGCCTGGCTCGCGGTCGCGCTCATGGCCGGCGCGATGGTGTTCGTCCTCGGAAGTCGCATGATCGAGCGACGGGGCGTGACGAATGCGCGCGCCTCTCATGCCGCCCATCGCAAGAGCCCCGCTCCCGCGGCCGAGTCCGAGAGCAATCCGCTTTCGATCGTGCTGGGCAGCGGGCTCGATGGCATTCCCGAGTCATTCGTGCTCGGCCTCAGCGTGCTGACCGGCGGCGTGAGCATGCCCTTGCTGCTGGGCATCAGCCTGTCGAACATCCCTGAGGGGATGGCGGCAGGCTCGGGCTTGCGCTCGCGCGGCTGGCCGGCGACGAAGGTGATCGCGATGTGGGTCGTCGTCGTGATCGTCTCGGCGGCCTCGGCTGCCCTTGGCCACGAGATTCTTGCCACTGACGACGGAACGTGGGCAGGCATAGCCCAGACGTTTGCGGCAGGCGCCCTTCTCGCCATGCTCGCCGACACGATGCTGCCCGAGTCGTATGCCGTGGAGCGCGCCTGGACGGGGGCCCTGGTCGTCGGTGGCTTCGCGGGCTCTCTTCTCATTGCCGGCCTGGTGGCCTGACCCATTCGGTAGATTGGCATTTCCAGCCGAGCCCGACGTAGAGGACTTTCGTGAGCGATCTGATCGACACCACGGAGATGTACCTGCGCACCATCTTCGAGCTCGAGGAAGAGGGCGTCACGCCGATGCGTGCGCGAATCGCGGAGCGACTGAGCCAGAGCGGCCCGACGGTCTCGCAAACCGTGGCACGGATGGAGCGCGACGGACTCGTCGTCGTCACCGACGATCGTTCGCTCGCACTTACCGATGGCGGACGCGAGACGGCGATGCGAGTCATGCGCAAGCACCGCATCGCGGAGTGCATGCTCGTTGACCTGCTGCAGGTGGAATGGGAGGACGTTCACGCCGAGGCCTGCCGCTGGGAGCACGTGATGAGCACCGCGGTCGAGCTCAAGATCCTCCATGCGCTCGGCAATCCCACTGTGTCGCCCTTCGGCAACCCGATCCCGGGCATCGAGGAACTCCTGCCCGGGCAGGCGGTGCAGGCGACAGGGCCGTCGGTCCCGCTGTCGGATGTCGCGACGGAAGATGTCACTCGCGTGATCGTGAGGCGAATTGCCGAGCCGATCCAGACTCACGGTGCCACCATGACGCGCCTTCGTCGTGTCGGCGCGGTTCCGGGTGCATCGGTGAAGGTGCATACCGCTGCTGGTGGCGTGATGATCGGCAGTGCCGGCGAGTACACCGAGCTGTCGCTCGATGATGCCCTGCACGTGCTCGTGCAGCCTGCCTGAGCCCTGCTCGACTAGAAGGCTGCGGGGATCGCGGCGCCGCGGTACGGGAATCCGCTCACTCCGCCCTCGCCCAGCTTCACGCCCAGGGTCTGGTGCAGCTGGATCGTGTTGAGGTCGAAGCCCAGGCGTGATGCGGCCATGTAGAGGCGCCACACGCGAGCGGTGCCCAGGCCGGCCTCGGCGACTGCTTCGTCCCAGTGGTTCTCGAGATTCTCGCACCAGTACTTCAGGGTGAGCGCGTAGTGCTCGCGCAGGTTCTCCTCGTGACGGATCTCGAACCCGGCCGTGTTCATGACGCTCATGATGTGAGCGGGGCCGGAGAGCTCGCCGTCGGGGAAGACGTAGCGGTTGATGAAGCCGTTCTTGTAGTAGCTCTGCTCGCTGTCATCCGGGCGGGTGATCGTGTGGTTGAGCATCCGACCGAGCGGCTTGAGCTTCGAGTACGCGAAGGCGAAGTACGACGGGTAGTTCTCGCGACCGATGTGCTCGGTGAGCCCAATGGAGCTGACGGCATCGAATCCGGTCTCGGGCACGTCGCGGTAGTCGCTGAAGCGCACCTCGGCACGACCCTCGAGGCCGCGCTCCTTGATGGCATTCTGCGCAAAGGCTGCCTGCTCCTTCGAGAGCGTGAC
>JBJSWO010000068.1:0-8108 GCA_046085905.1 Actinomycetes bacterium
GCAGCACCTGCACCAGGATCACCGCGAGCAGCAGGATCGACGCCGACGCGCCGATCACCTGCACCCGTATCGCGGTGGCTCGGCTCACACGCGGATACTAGCCGTCGTGAGCCCTCTCGTTTCGGTCGTCGTGCCCGTGTACAACGGCATGCCTCACCTGCCCGAACTCGCTGAGTCGCTGCTCGCCCAGACCTACGAGAATCTCGAGATCATCTTCAGTGATGGTGGGTCCGCCGACGGATCCCCCGAGTACCTGGCATCCCTGACCGATCCGCGCGTGCGTGTCATCCAGCACGAGGGCACCGGAGCAGCCGGCAATTGGACCAATGCCACGCAGGCAGCAACCGGCGAACTCATCAAGCTCGTCTGCCAGGACGACCTCCTCAACGTGGATGCCATTGCGAAGCAGGTGAGCGATCTCCAGGCGCACCCGAACGCGGTGATGGCGATTGCCCAGCGCGACATCATTGACGCCCGTGGCCAGGTGCTCTATGCCGCTCGCGGACTGGCCGGCCTGAAAGGCGAGCTCCTGCCCGGGGCAGACGTGATACGCACGTGCTACCTCCAGGGCACAAACGTGATCGGTGAGCCGCACATGGTGCTCTTCCGAGCCAACGAGCTGAAGTCAGCACTCCCTTGGGACGACTCGAATCCGCTCATGCTCGACCTGAGCATGTACGCCAAGGTCGCTCCGACCGGCAGCGTGGCCATTCGCCACGAGTCGATCGGCGCATTCCGAGTGAGCACGAGCTCGTGGTCGACGCGCCTCGTGAAGCTTCAGTTGCTGCAGACGAAGCAGTGGCAGCACGCCTACGCACGTACAGCAGTGCCGGCTGTCTCTTTGCCTCAGGAACTGCGCGCATTCGCCGGCCGGCACATGCAGACCGCATTGCGCCGCGCCGCTTACCGAGTCCTGAAGGCCAAGGGCGCATTCGCCAGCCCGACCATGAGCGCCGCAGGAGAGAACTCCGGTGGCGACGGTGCGTGACGCGCAGGAGAGATGGCTGGTCACGGGTTCAACCGGATTCCTGGGATCCAATGCCCCGCGCTATCTCTCGTCGGGTCTTGAGCTCATCGCGGCCTCGCGTACAGGTGTACGGGTACCCGGTTACGGCGAGGCCATTTCCCTTGATCTCACCGATGTCTCTGCCGCAAGGGCCGCGATCGCCTCCGCCCGCCCAACCGTCATCCTGCATTCGGCCGCACTGGCCGAGCATGAGAAGTGCGAGTCAGATCCTGCGCTCGCTCATCGAGTGAACGCTGTCGCAACCCGAGAGCTGGCCGCCCTCGCCGAGGCGATCGGGGCTCGATTCGTCTACATCTCCACCGACGCGGTCTTCGACGGCTCGAAGGGTGGCTACCTGGAGACCGACCCGGTCTCCCCCTTCTCCGTCTACGGAGAGACGAAGCTCGGCGGCGAGACCGCCGCCCTGGCCGAGACAGCAGCACTTGTCCTTCGCACGAACTTCTTCGGATGGAGCCCGAGTGGCACGCGCTCCATTCTGGAGTTCTTCGTCGGAAGCCTCACGAATCGAAACCCCGTGCGCGGCTATACCGACTTCACGGTCACCTCGATCTACGCGGGTGATCTTCTCGAACGGATCGAATTGCTCGTCGGCACGGGTGAGAGCGGCATCTTCCATCTCGCCTCCCGGGATGCCCTGAGCAAGTTCGCCTTCGGCACCTGCGTTGCCGAGGTCTTCGACCTCGATGGAGATCTGATCACTCCGCAGAGCGCCGCAGCCGGCACGCACGCAACCTCGCGCGTGCGCAACCTGTCGCTCAACACCGAACTCGTGGCGCGCACCCTGGGTCACTCGATGCCGAGCCAGGGTGAGGGCATCAGGCGGGCCCGCGCCGAGCGCGCCGGCTGACGCGCGCCAATACGATGGGCCTGAAGAGAATCCCCTCGGCAAGGAGCGCGGCGTGAGCACTTTCAGCATCGGTGATCGACTCGTCGGCTCTGATCAGCCCACTTACTTCATCGCTGACGTCGCGGCGAATCACGACGGCAGCCTCGCGCGCGCCCTCGAGCTGATGACCCTGTGCAAGGAAGCCGGCGCCGACTGCGCCAAGTTCCAGCATTTCCGGGCTCCGCACATAGTCTCCGACTACGGCTTCAAGGCGCTGGGCGGCCAGCAGTCGCACCAAGCAAGCTGGAAGAAGTCGGTCTTCGAGGTCTACTCCGATGCGAGCCTGCCGTGGGAGTGGACCCAGCCCCTGGCCGAGCATGCGAAAGCCATCGACATCGAGTTCATGTCAGCCCCCTACGACTTCGAGGCCGTCGATCATCTCAACCCCTATGTGACTGCTTTCAAGGTCGGCTCGGGCGACGTGAACTGGCTCGAAGAACTCCAGTTCATCGCGAATCTCGGCAAGCCCGTTCTCCTCGCAACCGGCGCGGCCGACATCGATGACGTACGACGATCGATGGACCTGCTCACCGCGGCAGGAGTCGATATCGTGCTCATGCAGTGCAACACGAACTACACGGGCTCGATCGAGAATGCTCATTTCGTGAACCTCAACGTGCTGAAGACCTATGCCGAGGAATTCCCGAACGTCACCCTCGGCCTCTCCGATCACACACCTGCGCATGTAACTGTGCTCGGGGCTGTCGCCCTCGGCGCCCGCGTGGTCGAGAAGCACTTCACGGATGACGTGCATCGTGAGGGACCCGATCACGGCTTCTCGATGGACCCGATCACCTGGAAGGCCATGGTCGATGATGTTCGACTTCTCGAGGCGGCTCTCGGCGACGGAATCAAGCGCGTCGAGGGCAATGAGCGCGAGACCGTCGTGCTTCAGCGTCGCTGCGTGCGCGCAGCACGGGATCTCCCCGCAGGCACGATCCTGAGCCGCGAGGACATCGAGGCGCTGCGGCCGGCCCCCGCCGAGGCAATCCCGGCACACGAGGCCCAGATGGTCGCCGGCAAGCGTCTTGAGCGAGATCTGACGCTGGGTGAGCAGATCGCCTGGGGTGACCTGGCTTAGGTCTCTGCGCCCTCACCGAACCATCCGGAACTTCCCTCTAGACTCGCAACGTGACCCAGGGCCCAAATGCACCGCTGAGCGTGAGCGTGGTCATTCCCGTCTTCCGCGGTGAGTCCACGCTCCCGCATCTCATGGCGGAGCTCGAGTCACTCACCGTCGAGCAGCGCACCCCTGAGGGTCGGCACTTCCATGTCGCCGAGGTGCTGCTCGTCTGGGATCGCGGACCGGGTCGCAGCGATCGCACGATCCGCGAGCTCCAGGCTCGCTTTCCGTGGGTGCGCGCCGTCTGGCTTTCTCGCAACTTCGGCCAGCATGCGGCGACCCTCGCCGGCATGACCTCCTCGGGCGGCGACTGGATCGTCACCATGGACGAGGACGGCCAACAGGACCCTGCCTTCATCGGAGCGATGATCGATCGCGCCTACGCCGAGGGAGCGCAGCTCGTGTACGCGACTCCGCTTAATCCGCCTCCGCACAGCGCGATCCGCAATGCTGGCTCCAAGACTGCGAAGTGGATATTCGTGAAGTTCCTCGCGGATCAGGAATTCGCGGAGTTCAACAGCTACCGGCTCGTGCTCGGTGAGGTCGGACGAAGTGTCGCCGCCTACACGGGCACGGGCGTGTACCTCGATGTGGCCCTTAGCTGGGTCGTCGCCGACGTGGCCACCTGCCCGGTCACCGTGCGCGACGAGGGCCGCCCTGCCGGGAATTACAGCTACCGACGCCTCTTCTCTCACTTTGGCCGACTTGTGCTCTCGTCCGGCACCAAGCCGCTGATACTTGTCTCGCTGATCGGCGTGCTGTTCGTATTTCTGGGCGGCCTCGCATCGATTTGGGTGCTTTTCCAGCGCTTCACCGGTGACGTTCCTGTCACCGGCTGGGCCTCCATGTTCGTCGCGCTCATGGTGGTCGGAGGTGCAATCCTTCTGAGCCTCGGAGTCATCGCCCAATACATCGGCGCGGCAACGAACATGTCGATGGGCAAGCCGCTCTACGTGGTGGTTCGAGATCCCGCTGCGACTTTCGGCACCGGGCCCGACGACCCCTTTCGCCCTTGATCACCTGGGTCATCGGCTCCGGCGGACTTCTGGGCAGCGCGATCGCCGCGGAGGCCGGGCATCTCTTTCTCGCCAACCCGATTCCCTGGGCGGATGCCGACGCAGCCGAGGCGGTTCTGCGGGCAGAAGCTGCCCGCTTTCGGCAGGTCGCAGGCGACAACCCATGGGCCATCATCTGGGCCGCCGGCGCGGCCACAGTCGCCACATCCGCCGAGCAGGCGGCGAGCGAGCTCCGCATGCTCACCACCGTTGCGCAGGCGATCGCGGACGAGCCGCCGCGCGGCAGGGGCGTTTTCTTCCTCAGTTCCTCTGCCGGCGGTGTCTACGCAGGTTCCGCCACTCCGCCGTTCTCCTGCACGACGACGCCTGTCTCCCTCAGTGCCTACGGCGATCTCAAGCTCGCTCAGGAAGCAGCGGCCGTCGCAGCACTGATGGGCATCTGCCCGCTCGTCATCGGCCGATTCAGCAATATCTACGGCCCGGGCCAGAACCTCGACAAGCTGCAGGGCCTCATCTCGCGACTCTCACTTGCCGCCGCGACCAGGCAGCCCATCAACATCTTCGTCTCGCTCGACACCATCCGCGACTACATCTACGTCGAGGATGCTGCGCGGGCTACTCTGCACTGGATCGACGAGGTCATGACCTCTGAGAATCCGCCGAATTCCACGACCGTGGTGATCGCCTCCGGCCAGCCCACAGTCCTAGGTCAACTGATTCGCCTGATCGAGGACATCGCGAAGACGAGAATCCCTGTCGCTCTCGGCTCGCACTCGAGTGCGAGCGCTCAGGTCGGGGACCTTCGGCTCGAGCCCACCGCGCCGACGACTCCGCTACCGCATGCACCAATGCCGCTTCCGGCCGGAGCGAAGCGCGTCTATCTCGACATTCTCGAGCACGCGCACCTACAAGGGCGGGCGTAGTCGTGCCCTGGGTGAACTACTGCCCCGCAGTCGCGGGGTAACGTGCGACCAGGTTGCCGAGGGTCTCAAGCCCGATCACGTTGCTTCCGTCATCGAGGATGATCATCTGCTTATTCTTCACCGAGTCATCCAGCCCCTCGAGATAGCCGTGAACGCCTTCCCACTCGCTCTTGTTGTTGAGCCATTCACGTCGCAGCCAGTCGACGACGGGCTGCGCCTGGGCATCCTGCCCGGAGAGGCCGGCCAGCAGCCGCGTGCATGAGTACACCCGCTGGGCATCCGAAAGCTGACTGACCAGGATTCCTGACGGAACCTTTGCTCCCTGCGGAAGGTAGACGCAGCCCACCGGGTTCGCCGAGATCGGCTGGTGCCCTGTGCCATTGACGTCGGCAGGCCACCAGTAGCTCTGCGGATTGCTGAAGGGGATGGCAGGTGACCACTGCTCGGGCCGAGCTCGGGAAATCGCTCGAGGGAGGAAACTGTCAATGAAGGCCAGGTACACGATCGCCCCCACGGCAAGCCAGCGGACTCCGGACATCCGCCCCTTGGCACCCGGATCGAGGACTAGAAGACCGATGGGAACGCATGTTGCCAGGGTCACGACGCTGATGAGGAAGGTGAATTTGAGCGATCCGTAGTGCGGGCCTGCGCCGGTCGACCAGATGTCGAGCACGTAGATGATCGCTGCAAATGAGGCGATCAAGATCAGCGGCATGAACCTGCGATAAAGGGACGTCTTTCGTGCACGACTCTGCGACGAGAGGAAGTACGCAGCTGCGATCACGGCGACCGCCGCGAGGATGGCGAGAATCGGCTGGGTCTGCTCGGTGCCACCATTGCTAGCAAGCACGCCGGAGCCATCAAGCCCCGCCAAGACGTGCTGCTTGATAGTCACTGCAGCGCTCACGAGGCCACTGCCGCCGCCCCCTCCAGCAGCGGAGGTCGCCGTTGAGGTCAGGTAAATCAGCGAGCTCTTGATGGGGGTGAAGAGCGAGACCGCGAAGACCGCCCACAGGATCAGCGCCGGAAGATCTAGCGCCGATGCGCCAAATCGAATGGGCCGCGAAATGAGCAGCACGAGCCAGCCGGCAAGGATGACCACCGCCAGCACATTGAGCGGTAGCCATACCGTCATCGCTCCCGCGATGATCAACGAGGTGAGCAGTCGCGCACGCTTGACGCGGGTCTGAGCGAGGAACGTCGTCGCCCAGAGGGCCATTATCAGCATTGTGAACTGGAAGGTCATGTGCCCGTAGCCGATGACGAGCAGGACCGCTGCGGTAAGCACGAGCATGCCCAGCCAGATGAAAGGGATCGGGATCCGAAGCGTCTGTCGGGAGCCATCGCGGCCTCGGAATATGGCCTCCGCCAGGGGCGCGAGCGCGAGCGGGGCCAGGCACACGAGCAGGAACTCGCCATAGATGACTGTGTTCGCTGCGATGGCCACTTCGTTGTAGCCCCCGAGGACGGCCTGGGAGATCACTCCCATGGCAGTCGCAACGAAGACCAGGAACAACTCGAGGGGTCCGCCCATGGCCACGGCCTGGACGATCGGGTTGCCGGTGGCCAGCTGAGAGGTGAAGTCGAGCCACTTGGCGTTGTCTTCAGCGTTCGCGTGCCCCATAAGGAAGCTCACCGGGTGAAGAAATGCTGGCTCGGCGGTCCAGAGCGTGGTGATGACCACGAGGCCGATGAGCAACCCGGCGAGTGGAAGCCCGACCGCAAGTAGCTGGCGGTTGATGGGTGCCAGCCGAGCACGTCCGCGACGGAAGCCGAATCCCAGCACGAGCACGAGAGCCACGAGCAACGACCACTGCAATTCGACGCGAGTCCAGTGATGCCCGAGATCGTCACCCAAGGAGACCAGCACGCCGACCGCCGAGACCGAGAAGACAGTCGCGATCGTGAGCCAGCTGACGCTGCGAACCCGAATGTAGGTGATCACGGGAAGTAGCACGTATGCCACCAGGAAAGCGAAGTCCACGTGGGAAGCCCTTCGGACAGCTGAGTCGACCGCGAACGCCTTATCCGCAGAGTCCCCATTCTTGCACTGGCTCGCCCTCACGTGGCTCGCCGCTCAGCACTACGCCGAATAGTGCTGACGAATCCACTCGGCAATCGCGAGCTCTATCTGCTCGGGGGTCAGTTCGCACGTCCAACCTATGGAGGCCAGGAAGCCGGGCTCGGATCCCGGCCCACTCGGGGTATCCGGGCCGAAGGTCACCGTGGGTGCGTCATGGCCGGCTCCGGACAGCGCCGCCGCGCAGTACTCAGCAAGCTCCCTGAGGCTCAGGGAGAGGCCAGGGGTCGTGGCGCAGGTCAACGGCGCATGAGGGGCTCTTAAGAGCTCCACGGCCCCCTGCGCGACCCCCAAGGCCCCCACGAACTCCTTGGTCAAGGAAGGGCCTGAGCGCATCGTGATCGTGCCGGCCGCAAGGGCTTCCGTGACGAGTGACCAAGGCAGGAGCGCCGCCTGAGGCGAATTCGGGCCTGAAGGCTGAGCAAAGTAGTTGGTGATGCGCAGGACCCGAAGCCGAGGGTCTCGCGTGGCGAGCCAGGTCTCCTCGTTCTCGGCATTGGCCCGGGCGTAAGGCGTAGTGGTCAGAGGGGCCATGTCATCGGTCAGCCGGCCCGAATGGCCTTCGAGCACTCGGGTGGTCGAGATCAGCACAGCCGGCACACCGCATTCCACGGCAGCATCGCGAAGCGCCTCGGTCAATTCGAGTCCGGAGCGATCAGAATCCCGGCGATCGCCGCGACCCCCGCAGTGGATAACTCCATCGACACCGCCGGAGCGCAGCAGGGCGAGCCCTGCCGAGATTTCGACAATCTGAGGGAACTCGACGAGGGGTGCCCGCGAGCTCACTCCGATGACCTCATGGCCACGATCGCGAAGCGCGGCGCTCACCGTGCTGCCGACCTCACCCAGTGCTCCGGCGAGAAGGATCCGCATGTTGATACCTTCTCACGGTGACCCCTCCCCTTCGCCCGACTCTGGTGCTGCCGGTCTATAGGGGTGGCGAGCGGCTCCGGCGCTCGCTTGCATCGGTTCGTGCATCCGAGCAGTATTTCGACCGCATCGTCGTGAGTCTCAACAGCGCGGCGGGCTCCCCTGACGAGGACACCATCGCCG
>JBJSWO010000069.1:0-5077 GCA_046085905.1 Actinomycetes bacterium
CGACGTAGCCAATGTCTACGGCAATCCCCTCGACGAGCACATCTTCAGCCACCACTTTCCCGATGCCATCGAGGAGGCCGTGCGCCTCGATGCCGTGGCCGTCTGCGTCAACCTGCTCCAGCTGCCGGGGCGCCCCGAGATTCGCGAGGCCTGCATCCTGTCGATCATGGAACTGCGCCGCGAGGCCACTCGCTACGGAATGCCGCTGATGGTCGAGCCTCTCGTCATGCAGGACAACGTCAAGGCCGGCGGCGGCTACATGGTCGATGGTGACACGGGCAAGATCCGCGCACTGGTGCGCCAGGCACGCGAGCTCGGCGCCGATCTCATCAAGGCCGACCCCACCGACAACATCGAGGAGTACCACCAGGTCATCGAGGTGGCGGGCGACACTCCCCTGCTCGTGCGCGGTGGTGGCAAGGTCGACGATCGCACGCTGCTCGAGCGCACGGTCGCTGTTCTCGCGCAGGGCGCGAGCGGCATCGTCTACGGCCGCAACATCATCCAGCATGACAACCCTGCCGGCATCACGGCTGCACTCATGGCCGTGCTGCATGACAGCGCCAGCGTCGACGAAGCACTGGCCCTCGTCAGCGGGAACACGGCATGAGCACCCGCGAGGTCAATGTCGCCATAGTCGGCGGCGGCCTCATGGGCCGCGAGATCGCGGCAGCCATCCAGCGCTGGCCGGCCCTCATCGATCATCCCGTGCGACCGCGACTCACTGCGGTCTGCGACATCAACCCGGCCGCACTCGAGTGGTTCCGGGATATCGACACGGTCACCACGCTGGTCACCGACTACCGCGAGCTGCTCACCGATGACTCGATCGACGTCGTCTACGTGGCCGTGCGCCACGATCTTCACGAGCAGATGTACATCGATGTCATCAATGCGGGCAAGAGCCTGCTGGCCGAGAAGCCCTTCGGCATCGACGGCGCGGCAGCCGAGGCAATCCTCGCCGCGATCGACGCGCACCCCGAGAGCTTCGTGCGCTGCTCGAGCGAGATGCCCTTCTTCCCCGGTGCCCAGTGGGCTGTCGACTACGTGAAGTCGGGCGCGCTCGGCACGATCATCGAGGCGCGATGCGGCTTCCTGCACTCGAGCGATCTCGACACCACCAAGGCGATCAACTGGAAGCGCCAGGTCGCCTACTGCGGCGAGGCCGGCGTCATGAATGACCTCGGCATGCACACCTGGCACGTGCCGCTGCGCCTCGGCTGGGCACCGCAGTCGGTCTACGCCGAGCTGCAGGACATCGTCACCGAGCGCCCGGGCCCTGACGGCTCCCCCGTGCCGTGCGAGACCTGGGACAACGCCGTGCTCCACTGCCGCAGCACTCATGGCGATCGTGTCTTCCCGCTGAGGACCGAGACCAAGCGCATCGCGCCGGGCGAGAAGAACACCTGGGTCTTCGAGGCCATCGGCATGAACGGCGGCGTGCGCTTCAGCACGAAGTATCCGAAGACCGTCGAGGTGTTCGCGCGCATCGATGCTCCCGGCATCGGCAAGGAGCAGGCCTGGCAGCAACTTGACGCCGGCAGCCAGTCGGTGTGGCCGACGGTGACCGGCGGAATCTTCGAGACCGGCTTCTCCGATGCGATCCTGCAGATGTGGGCTGCCTTCCTCGCCGAGCGCGAGGGCCTGCTCGGTGATCGCTTCGGCTGCGTCACCCCGCAGGAAGCAGCCTTCAGCCATCGGATCTTCGCGGCCGCCCTGCGCTCGCAGGAGTCCGGCTCGGCGATTGCCCCCTGAGCGCGATCATGCATCGGATCTGCGCTGCCGGCCTCGTCTGCGTCGACCTGCGCCCTGACCTCGGGGCCTCGGCCCGCTTCGCCCCGGGCCGACTGATCGAGATCGGCGCGATGTCAATGCGGATCGGGGGCATGATCGGCAATACCGGCCAGGATCTTCTCGATCTCGGAGTTCCCCTGCGCCTCGAGTGCGCGGTGGGCGACGACGAACTCGGACGCTACGTGCGCGACTCCCTGCACGATCACGGTGCCGATATCAGCGGCGTGCGCAGTGCGGCCGGGGCATCGACCTCATACAGCCTGATTCTCGAACCGCATGGTGTCGACCGCACGATCTGGCACAGCATCGGCGCCAATGCGACCTTCGACGGAAGCGATGTCGAGATCGACAACATCGACCTCCTCCACGTCGGATACCCAGCCCTTCTCCCCGCGCTCGTCACCGACGGCGCATCGGCTCTCGACGCGCTGCTCACTCGGGCTCGCGCCGCCGGGGTCACCACCTCGATCGATCTCTCGTATGTCGACACCGGCTCCGCTGTCGCCGAGCTCGACTGGCGCGGCATCCTCGCGATGATGGCCGGGAAGACCGACGTGTTCAGCCCTAGCCTCGATGACCTCACCTCTGCCCTGCGCATCGACGAGCCCTTCAGCCTCGCGCTCGTCGATCGCATGCTCACCCTGCTGCTCGACTCGGGAGTGGCCGTAGCGGCAATCTCGGCGGGCGAGCACGGACTCTTCCTTCGCACGTCAGGCGCGGATCGCTTTCGCGCCGGCGGCCGTGCCCTGCAGGAAGCAGCGGATACCTGGGCCGATCACGACCTGCACGTTCCGCCCGTGTGGCGCGAGACCCCGGTAACAACGAACGGCGCGGGCGATGCAACCAGCGCCGGGCTCCTGCTCGGGATCGCCGCGGGATTCGGGCCGCAGGAGACCGCACGGCTCGCAGCCGCCTGCTCCGGTGCCCTGGTCTCAGGTCGCACGACCACGATCGATGTCATCAGCGAGCTGTGCCCCGATCTTGCCGGTCAGCTGTCGCGAATCATCTCGGAGCACTGATGGCCCCCGGCCCCACGATGAACGACGTGGCGCGCGAAGCCGGCGTGGCCCTGCGCACTGTTTCGCGTTACGTCAACGGCGCCACCAATATCGATGCCGATCTCGCCGAGCGCATCCGGCTGGCGATCGAGAGGCTGGGCTATCGGCGCAATCTCGCCGCCGCCAGCATTCGACCGGGCTGGGAGAGCAAGATGCTCGGCCTGATCATCGGCGATCTCTCCAACCCGTATTACACGTCTCTCACCAGGTCGATCGAGCGCGAGGCATCCGAGCACGGGTACCTGCTCATCACCGCGAGCTCGGAGGAGGACGGAGCACGACACGACGCCCTGGTCGACCGACTCGTCGAGCAGCGGGTCGATGGCCTGATCATCGTGCCGCCGCATCATCCGAATCGCGGGTGGGAGGAGGTCGCCGGCAATCTCCCTCCGATCGTCTTCCTTGATCGTCCCGTGTCGGGAATTGCCGCCGATGCCGTGCGCTCCGATGACCGGGGCGGCGCCCACGCAGCAGTCACCGCGCTGCTCGATGCAGGGGCACGTTCGGTGGCCTTCGTCGGCGATGACCTGTCGATCCACACCCTCGAGCAGCGCATGCTCGGCTATCGAGCCGCCCTCGAGGAGCGGGGCCTTCCCGTGCGTCCCGAAATGGTCTTCACCCAGGCTCATACCGAGGCCGAGGCTCGTTCCGCAGTGAATCGCCTTCTCTCCGAGACCGACAGCGATGCCGTGTTCGGCGCGAACAACCGCGCGACCATCGGCGCGCTCTGGGCCTTCCGCGACACCGGGCGCCGCCTGCCCCTGATCGGCTTCGACGACTTCGATCTCGCCGAGCTCATGCAGCCGGAAGTCTCGGTGGTGAGCCAGGATGTCGAGCGGATGGGCACCCTCGCCGCGCGACTGCTCATCGATCGCCTCCAGGGACGGTCAACCGAGCCGCGAGATCACGTGCTCCCGACGACCCTGCACCTGCGTGGCTCCGAGCGGCTAGTCTGAAGCCTCACGCTGATCCGACGAGGAGCCCCATGAACATCATCATCACCATTGTCGTGATCGCCGCGCTGACTGTCGGCGCCATCGCCCTGGGCGTGAAGTTCTTCAACACCTCCGTCGAGGAGCAGGAAGACCAGAAGGGCTGGAAGGACTAAACGCCTCCGGCCCTCCGTCACCTTCGCCATGCCCACGATCCCCTCGCGCGCCCGCGTCGTCATCATCGGTGGCGGCATTATCGGCACCTCCATCGCGTATCACCTCGGTCACCTGGGCTGGACCGACACCGTTCTGCTGGAGCGCGATCGCCTGACGTCGGGCACGACCTGGCATGCCGCGGGCCTGATGGTCACGTACGGCTCGCTCTCGGAGACCTCTACCTCGATGCGGCAGTACAGCCGCGATCTCTACTCACGACTCGAGGCCGAGACGGGCCTGGCCACCGGCTTCCTGCCCGTCGGCTTCATCGAGGCGGCAGCTGACAATGATCGACTCGAGGAGTACCGCCGGGTCGCTGCCTTCAATCGACATCTCGGGGTCGACGTGCACGAGATCTCCCCGGTCGAGATCGCCGAGCTCTTCCCTCCCGCGAAGGTCGATGACCTGAAGGCCGGCTTCTACGTGAAGGAGGACGGCCGGGTGAACCCGGTCGATGTCACGATGTCGCTGGCCAAGGGCGCGCGCATGCAGGGCGTGCAGCTCATCGAGGGCGTCGCCGCAACCAAGGTGCTCACAAGGAACGGCCGCGTGGTCGGAGTCGAGACTGAATTCGGCGACATCGAGTGCGACTACGTCGTGAACTGCGCCGGCATGTGGGCGCGCCAGCTCGGTGAGCGCAATGGCGTCACCATTCCGCTCCAGGCGAGCGAGCACTACTACCTCATCACCGACCGCATCGACGGACTCGATCCGGCGCTTCCGGTCTTCGAGGATCCCGCCTCGTACGGCTACTACCGGCCCGAGGGCGACGGCCTGATGATCGGCCTCTTCGAGCCGGTGTGCGCACCGTGGAAGGTCGACGGCATCCCGAGTGACTTCAGCTTCGGCGAGCTTCCGCCCGACTGGGATCGCATGGGCCCCTATCTCGAGAAGGCCATGGCCCGCGTGCCCGTTTCACTCGAGACCGGCGTACGCAAGTTCTTCTGCGGTCCGGAGTCCTTCACCCCCGATCTTCTTCCGGTCGTCGGCGAGGCGCCGGAGATCAAGAACTACTTCGTCACCGCGGGACTGAACTCGATCGGCATCCTGACCGGCGGCGGCCTCGGCCGCGTGATG
>JBJSWO010000070.1:0-5056 GCA_046085905.1 Actinomycetes bacterium
CCTTCGGGCTCGCCAGGCGTTCGCCCGGATCATTCTCGATCAAGCCGCGTCTGGTGCACCATGCAGTGAAGGCCCGTACCGACGCCGCGCGCCTGGCCACGGTTGCCCGCGAGCGGCCATCACGAGTGAGCGTGGCAAGCCAGCTGCGCAGCAGCGCAAGGGAGATACCCGCTGGGGTGCTGACTTCACGTGCGGCCACGAATCCGCACAGGGATCGCGCGTCACCCACATAGGCGCGCACGGTGTGAGCGCTGCGGCCTCGCTCATCCCGGAGATAAGCCTCGAACTGCACGCACGCTTGCTCCAAGGCTGCAGGCAGCGCCGGAGGTTCGGCGGACTTCGCGGACATGCCCACATGGTCGCAGGGCATCAGGCGCGTGGACCCTCAGACGCGCCGCACCCAGCCGCTGCCCTCCGCCGCGGCGAAGCCTGCAGAACTGAGTGCCCCCAACGTGGAGAGCAGTTCGGGCACGGTAAGCCCACTCGCGATGCGAAGGTCATCGAGCGTGGCCTCGCCGGATGACGGGAGCAGATCCCGAATGCGAGCCTGCACGGCGGTGAGCGAGTCAGCGGGAACCGACATGGCTTCGCGTGTCTCGCGCATCCGCCGAATCGACATCGCCAGCGCCTGATCGGCAGGCAGCAGGCATTCGAGAACGTCACCTGATGTGCC
Source organism: Actinomycetes bacterium (assembly GCA_046085905.1). GTDB lineage: Bacteria > Actinomycetota > Actinomycetes > S36-B12 > S36-B12 > CAIKZY01. Next base: position 674 of record JBJSWO010000070.1, read on the forward strand.
CGCGAGTGTTGCGCCACCCTCGCGCACGAGATGGTGACAGCCGGCCGACATCATCGAGGTGACCGGGCCGGGAACGGCGAGCACATGCCGATTGAGACGAGCTGCCGAGTTTGCCGTCGCCGTGGTTCCGGATCGAAGCGCTGCCTCGACGACGACAGTGGCCTGCGTGAGTGCGGCGATGACTCGATTGCGAGTCAGGAACCGCTGTCTTCGTGCGGGCTCACCGAGCGGCGACTCGCTGATCACGAGGCCCTCATCGGCAATGCGGGCGATCAACTGCTCGTGCGCGCGGGGGTAGATGACATCAGCGCCGCTCGCCAGCACGGCAATGGTCAGGCCGTCGACAGATAGTGCGCCTCGATGTGCCGCAGCGTCGATGCCGAACGCAGCACCGGAGACAATCGATACGTGCTCGGCGGCGAGCTCGGCTGACCAATCTCGCGCGACCGAGAGCCCATAGGCCGTGGCTGCTCGGGCTCCGACGATCGCCGCACTTCGCACGCAGGCCAGCCTGAGATGAGCCGCGCCCTGGACCCAGAGCGCGAATGGCCGGGCCTCGCCGAGATCATCGAGTTGCCGTGGCCACTCCGGCTCGTCGCGCACGATGATGCGCATGCCCAGTCGCTGGGCTCTCGTCTCAGCCTCATCGACATTGGCGGCCTCAAGTCGTGCGGCGAACATCGCATTCGACTCACGCAGGGTCTCGATCGCTGCGAGTTCTCCCTTCTTGCTCACGATCCGCCCCACCCGGGCATCGGCAGGCTCCACCGCGTGAGCGAGCTGAATGCAGGCCTTGCGACGGGAATCGGTCACCGCGACACCAACTCACCGCGCAGGCCCAGGGCTGTCGAGACGTGATCGGCATCAGGCCGGTCAACGCCGAAGCAGTCGGCGATGGTCCAGGCCACGCGGAGAACTCGATCGGATCCGCGGAGGCTCAACGCGCCCTGCTCTGCGGCCCGCAGGAGGTCGACCGCATCGCTCGTGGGGGCGAATTCCCTGCGCAGTGCGCGATTGGGTATCGCCGAATTGACCGACCACCCGAAATCCTTGAAGCGAGCAGCTGCGCGCGCACGCGCTTCTGCCACGCGAGCTGCGACGACCGCACTGGACTCCCCCGAGGATGTCGAGAGCAGTTCACTCTCGGTGGGCCGAGTCACGACGACGCGCACATCAACGCGATCCATCAGCGGGCCCGAGAGGCGCTCGGCATATCGGCGTCGGGTGAGCGAGGTACATGTGCAGAGCTCTCCCCTGCCGATGGCATGACCGCAGGGGCACGGGTTCGAAGCCAGGATGAGCTGAAACCGCGCCGGCAGCTCGATGACTCCTGCCGCTCGCGTGACCATGATGGTGCCCGTCTCGATCGGCTCGCGCATGACTTCCAGGACATGACGCGAGAACTCCGGCGCTTCATCCATGAAAAGCACGCCGCCGTGAGCCATGGTGAGAACCCCTGGCGTCACCAGCCGACCTCGGGCGGTGCCGGTCATGGCCGGCGGGGTCGCCGAATGATGCGGGGTGGCGAGTGGAGGCCTGACGACCAAGCCTGCGCCCGCCGGCACGCGACCGGCAAGCGAGTGGATCGTCGTGACATCGATGGAGTCACCCTCATCGAGGTCGGGCAACAGGCCGGGCAGCCTGCGCGCCAGCAGGGTCTTGCCCACGCCGGGTGCCCCCAGCATCGACAGGTGGTGCCCGCCGGCCGCAGCGATTTCCAGGGCAAAGCGCGCATAGGCATGACCCCGCACATCGGCGAGATCGAGTTCCGGCTCATTCGATGCTTCGACCGACGGCTCCGGCATTTCCGCCGGTTGCTCGCGCCCCGCGAGCACCTCGATGAGATGCACGAGATCGCGCACGATGATCACGCCAAGCCCGGGGATGGTCGACACCTCACGAGCGTTATCAGGACTCACGACCACGGAGGTCAGGCCGCACCGCCGAGCTGCGGCTGCCGCGGCAATCGCACCGCGCACACCTCGAACCGTGCCGTCGAGTCCGAGTTCGCCGATGAATGCCGTGTCATCTCGAATACCTGCCTGCCCCGTGGCCGCCAGGATCGCTGCGGCAATCGCGAGGTCGATACCTGAACCCTGCTTGGGGAGGTCAGCCGGTGAGAGAGCGATTGTCATGCGGGCAACGGGCCATTGGGCTCCGCTGTTGGCGAAAGCCGAGCGAATCCTCCAGCGCGATTCGCCGATCGTCGTATCGGCCAGGCCGATGACGCCAACCGAGGGCAGGCCCTGCGAGATATCGACCTCGATTCGCACCCGCTCGCCGATCACGCCGTTGAGAACGAATCCCCACGCATGCGCCGTGGTCATCTCACTCGACCCCTGGGAGATGCCGCAGCACCGTTGAGCCATCTGGACGGCGAAGAATGCCGATGACATCAATGCGGATGTGGGGGGCGTAGATGGTGTGCGCATCGAGCCAGCAGAGCGCGAGCCGGCGCAGGCGCCTGACCTTGCGTGCCGAGACGGCTTCGACCGGATCACCGTGCCGCAGCGAGCTGCGTGTCTTGACCTCGCAGACGATCAGGGTGGACTCTCGCCGCGCGACGATATCGATCTCTCCGAATTCGCAACGCCAGTTGCGATCGATGATCGTGTAGCCGATCTCGGTCAGGTGGTCGCAGGCGAGCGACTCACCCATGGCCCCGAGCGCATCCTTGGCCTTCATGGCACCTCCTGCGCGCACGCTCGCAGAGCAGGAGGCCATGCGTAAGGAAGGAGATCAACCCTGTGGATGGCTGCGCACTACGGCGCGGGCTGTGGACGACTACTGAATATTCCAGGAGACACGATGGAATTCGGTCACGCCGTGCGCGCGGATGGCCTCCTGATGCCCGGGTGCACCGTAGCCCTTGTTCCCCGACCAGCCATAGGCCGGGAATCGGAGGTCAAGATCCCGCATCTGGGCATCGCGATCGACCTTGGCCAGGACACTCGCGGCGGCCACCGAGGAGCAGGTCAGGTCGCCCTTGATCTGCGTGCGCACGGGCGGCACCTGATAACCCGCCGGGTCATCGAACAGCGAGTCACTCGTGAGCCAGTCATGGCTGCCGTCGAGCAGAACGAGATCAGGCGTTACTCCGGACGCCTCGAGCTTCGTCAGGGCACGCACGCCGGCACGTCGCAATGCGCCGATGATGCCGAGTTCATCGACCTCCGCGCTCGTCGCACTCGCCACGGCATGCGCACTTACCCACGCGATGATCGGCTCGACCAGGGCGACACGCCTTGCCGGGGAGAGCAACTTCGAATCACGAATGCCCGACGGAGGCGCTCCGCAATCAGCAGTGATAGCGACGACGCCCACGGTCACCGGACCCGCAATCGCCCCGCGTCCGACCTCGTCAATGCTCGCTAGGACCTGTACCCCGGAGGCGAAGAGCTCGCGCTCGAGCTCGAGCGTCGGATCGGGGGGCATCAGCGGCCGGCGCTGATCGCCGGATTGCCGAAGATCGAGGGAATCGTCAGGACGCCCATCCGATCCAGCGGCCAGACGCGGAGGACGGCACGACCCACCGCGTTGCCGATCGGCACGCCTCCCTGCGAAGTCTCGAGGTGGTAACGAGAGTCGCGCGAATTCCCTCGGTTATCGCCCATCACGAACATCTGGCCGTCGGGCACGGTGATGTCGAAGCGCACCTGGTCGGTCGGGCCGCTGACATACGTTTCCTCGAGCGGAACGCCGTTGAGCACGATGCGGCCGGCGGAGTCACAGCAGGCCACGCGATCGCCCGGCAGGCCGATGACTCGCTTGACGAGGTCATGCCCGGAGTCACTCGGGAGCAGGCCGATGAAGGTCAGCGCCGAGCGTAGGGTTCCGCGCCAGCCGGTCTCGCCGGGCGAGGTCTCGGGCAGCCACCCGCCCGGGTCACGGAACACCATGATCTCTCCGCGCTGGGGGCCGGAGACCGACGTCGTGATCTTCGAGGCGACGATGCGATCACTGGGAATCAGGGTCGACTCCATCGAGGCGCTGGGAACATAGAAGGCCTGGAGCAAGAACGCCCGGACTAGGGCGGAGAGCACCAGGGCGATCACGATGACGACGATGGTCTCGACAATCGCGCGCCAGCGGCGCACTCCTCGGCCCGCGCTGCTAGCAGTCGGGAGCGGGGTGCCTCCGATCGGTTCACGAGCGGAGACAGCCATGGCCTGATGGTGTCAGATCACTGCGACGAGTCGGCGGAGGCAGGAGCCGGAATCGTGTCGAACTCCGGCGGAATCCCAAGGATCTTGATCTCGCTTGGCGGCCAGAGAACCACCATGCCACGACCGATCACCTTGCTCGTAGGCACGAAGCCGCCTCCGGGATCGCCCATATGCGATCTGGAGTCAGCAGAATTCGAACGATGATCACCCATCACCC
>JBJSWO010000071.1:0-19322 GCA_046085905.1 Actinomycetes bacterium
GGGCGAGGTGCCCGTCGAGGTGCTGCGCGATGCGATCGAGCTGTTGCACACCCAGCCGATCGAGGGGCTCCCGCCGCTGACGGGCGGCATGGTCGGCTACCTGGCCTACGACACCGTGCGCAGCTGGGAGCGCATCCCCGATGCCAACCCCGATGAGCTCGGCATCCCTGACATGGCCTTCCTGCTCGCCACCGATCTGGCCGTGGTCGATCACGCCGACGGCTCGATCATGCTGATCGCCAATGCGATCAACTACGACGACTCCGATGCCAATGTCGATGCCGCATGGGCCGATGCCGTCACTCGCCTCAATGCGATGGAGGCGGCGCTGGGCGCTGCCGCCCCGGCGACTGTCGTCTCCTTCGACAGCAGCGCACTGCCCGTGGTGACCGCCTCGACGAAGCCCGACGACTACCTGGCGGCTGTCGACACGGCCAAGGAGTACATCCGCGCGGGTGATGCCTTCCAGATCGTGCTCTCGCAGCGCTTCAGCACCCCGTGCCCGGCTCCGGCGCTCGATGTCTACCGCATCCTGCGTACCACGAATCCGAGCCCGTACATGTACCTGCTGCGACTGCCCGTTGACGATCGTGTCGCGGCCGATGAGGCTGCCGGGCGCCTCTCCGATGACGTGGCCTTCGAGATCGTCGGCTCGTCGCCCGAGGCATTGGTGACCGTGCGCAGTGCTCACGTGGTCGTGCACCCGATCGCGGGCACGCGCCCGCGCGGTGCATCGGTCGAGGATGACGCGGCCCTCGCCGACGACATGCTGGCCGACGAGAAGGAGCGCGCCGAGCACCTCATGCTCGTCGATCTCGCGCGAAACGACATCGGCCGCGTCTGCGCACCGGGCACCGTCAACGTCGTCGAGTTCATGCAGGTCGAGCGCTACTCGCACGTGATGCATCTCGTCTCCACTGTCACCGGCACTCTGGAGGCTTCCGCATCGGCCTACGACGCACTAGCCGCGACCTTCCCGGCCGGCACGCTCTCCGGGGCGCCCAAGCCGCGGGCGATGGAAATCATCGACGAGCTCGAGCCGCTGCGCCGAAATCTTTACGGCGGCTGCGTGGGCTACTTCGACTTCGCCGGCAATGTCGACATGGCCATCGCGATTCGCACGGCCGTGCTGAAGGACTCCGTGGCCTACGTGCAGGCGGGCGCCGGAATAGTCCTCGACTCCGTGCCCGAGAGCGAGGCGGCCGAATGCGCGAACAAGGCAGCCGCGGTACTTCGCGCCGTCGCCATCGCAGGCACCATGCGCGCCAGCCGGAGTGACGATGCCGCGCACGTATAGAAACGCGCTGCTCGCACTCATCGCAGGTGCGGCGCTGCTGCTGCTCGGCTACTCGATGCCGTGGGCGTCCGTGGACATCCCGATCGTCAGCGGCGGCCCCGCCTCGAGCGAGGTCGAGCTCAGCGGCAGCTCGATTGCGCCGCTCGCCTCGGTGGCCGGCTGGCTGGCCGCTGCCGGACTGGCCGGCATCATCGCGACCCGCACCTGGGGTCGGGTCGTCATCGGCGCCATCGTCACCCTTGCCGGAGCGGGCTCGGCACTTGCCGTCGGCTGGTTCGCGGTGGCCTCGGCGGGGCTCGTCCAGGCGGCGGCCGAGTCGTATGCGGGGGAGACCCTTGCCCGGCCGCTCGCGTACTCGATGACCTGGTGGTGGATCCCGAGCCTGATCGGCTCGCTCCTCGTGCTCGCGGGCGGCCTGCTCACCTGTATCCGAGGGCGCACCTGGCCCGGGCTCGGGCGCAAGTACGACCGCGCCAACCCCCGCCAGCTCACCGCGTGGCAGGCCCTCGACGAGGGCCAGGACCCCACTCTCGACAAGTGATGGACAGGGCAGGCGCATCCGGATGTGATGCGAGCCTCGGAGTGCGCGGCGAGAGCTCCTCGTCATCGATCTGATTAGATTGCGGCATGAGCGCTGAGCATGCCGATCACGGATCCACCCCCGCCGCCTGGACTCTCGTCGTCATCGTGACGATCGCGTTCATCGTCGGCACCCTGGCCGTCATGGCCGCTAACTGGGTGATGTTCTGGGTGTCGGTCGGCATCCTCATTCTCGGGGCTGTCGTCGGAAAGGTCATGGCGATGGCCGGCCTCGGCAAGAAGCGTCCCGCGCACTCCTGATCGCACCGCCCGCATCTGTCTGCTGATGCCCGGGTGCACGTCGCCCGGCAATCCTTACGCGCACCGAACACTTTCCTGACCTGCGCCCGACCACGTCGCGTGCGCGCATTCGCGCATTCATGACACAGTGGTGCCGTGGACACAGTCAAGGGTCTCGTCCTCGTTGTCGAGGATGAGAGAGCGATCTCCGATCTCCTGCGCATGTATCTCTCGCGCGAGGGCTTCGGGGTGCACGTGGAGTCTGATGGGGTGGCCGGCCTGGCCGCCGCCCGCCAGCTGCACCCCGTCGCGATCATCCTCGACGTGGGCCTGCCGGGCATCGACGGCACCGAGGTGTGCCGCCAGCTGCGCGCCGACAACGACTGGGTGCCGGTGCTGTTCTGCACGGCCCGCGATGATGAAGTCGATCGCGTGCTCGGACTCGAGCTCGGTGCCGATGACTACGTCACCAAGCCCTTCAGCCCGCGCGAGATCGTGGCCCGCGTGAAGTCGGTCGTGCGCCGCGCCACCCGCGCCCAGATGGGCGAGGGCCCGCTGGTGCTCGGCGAGATCTCCCTCGATCAGGTCACCCGCCGGGCGAGCGTCGCAGGGGAGCCCCTCGATCTCACCGCCACGGAGTTCGACCTCCTGGCCCACCTGATGAGCAACCCGGGCCGGGTGTACAGCCGCGAGCAGCTTCTCGCCGAAGTCTGGGGCTATGCCGCTGTCGTGGGCACGCGCACTGTCGACGTTCATGTCGCGCAGGTGCGAGGCAAGCTCGGCGACAACAGCCCGATTCGCACGGTGCGTGGCGTCGGCTACTCCGCGGAACTCTGAGAGAGGCCCTCGCACAGTGTCTTCCGAGCCGGCTGGCGGGCGCCAGAGCATCGTCACGCGCACGGTGCTCATGACGAGTGCCATCGCAGCGCTCGCGATCGTCATCGCGGGCCTGATCTCCTACCCGCTCGTGCGCTCGACCGCGCTGACGCAGGCTCATAACTCCCTGGCTCGGCTCGCCGACCTCACCGTCTCCGCACTCGAACGAGACTCCTTCGTCGGCGGGCGCAATGAGCCACTGCCGGGCCCCCTGGCCGACACACTGCGCGCCGAGGACGTCACCGGCTACATCGTGATGATGGGCGGTGTCGATGTGCCCGGCCTGACCTCCAAGCAGCTGCAGCGAGTTCTCGGTGGCGCGCCGGTCACCACGGAGGGCCGCACGAAGGACGGCGACGTGCTGGTCGAGGCGCGGCCCTTCGGCATGGGAATGGCCGTCGTGCTCGAGCAGCCTGTCTCGGTCGTGGGCGTCACGGCGATCGATGTCATCCGTCGCGTCGTCATCGCGTTGATCCTGGGACTGCTCATCGCGATACCGATCGGCTACGTGGCAGCCCGCCGACTCACTCGGCCACTGCGTGCGGCGCGTGATGCGGCGAACCAGATGGCGCAGGGCTCACGTGACGTGCGGCTCGAGCCGGAGGGGCCGCAGGAGATCGCCGACATCGCGGTGTCGCTCAACCGACTCAGCACTGCACTATCGCTATCCGAGGGCCGCCAGCGTGACTTCCTGCTCTCGGTCTCCCATGAGCTGCGTACGCCGCTCACGGCAGTGAAGGGCTACGCCGAGGCGATGGCCGATGGCGTCGTTCCTGCCGACGAGGTCGAGCGCACGGCCCAGACCGTCGTGTCCGAGGCCGAGCGCCTCGATCGACTCGTGACCGATCTCCTCGATCTGGCGCGCCTGGGCGCAGTCGACTTCAGGGTCAACCCGGCCGAGACCGACCTCGACGAACTGGTCGCCGACGCCGCATTGGTGTGGGCCGATCGCGCAGCGAGGCACGATGTCGAACTTCGCGTCGAACGCCCGGGCTCCCCGTTGCTCATCACCACCGACCCGATGCGTGCCCGCCAGATCCTCGACAACCTCGCCGAGAATGCCCTGCGCGTCTCGCCTGCGGGCTCGGTGATCGTGCTGGCCGTGCGGGCCGCGGAGTCGGGCGCCATTCTCGAGGTGCGCGACAGCGGGCCGGGGCTGACCGATGACGACGTGAGCGTGGCCTTCGAGCCGGGCGTCCTGCACGAGCGGTATCGAGGCGTGCGCCCGGTGGGCACCGGCCTGGGCCTGGCACTGGTGGGCAAGCTCGCCGGGGGACTCGGCGGCTCGGCCGAGGCCGGTACCGCGGCTGAGGGCGGTGCGCGATTCACGGTGCACCTGCCGGCAGCGACGTAGTCTGAGCAGGTGAGCACCCAGGTAGCCGCTGATGCGGTCGTCACCGCGGAGCGCGTCGACACTCGATCCCGCGGGCGACGACTCCTGGCACCGTTGCTCACCGGGGCGCTGACGCTCGGGGCACTGGGCTACCTGTTCGCCGTCGACCCCAATGAGCCCGGCCACTACCCGCTGTGTCCGGCCAAGGCACTTCTGGGCATCGACTGCCCGGGCTGCGGCTGCATGCGCGGTCTCTACGCGTTGACCCACGGTGACCTCGCCGCTGCCGCCGATCACAATCTCCTGCTGCTCCTTGCCGTGCCCATTGCCTTGGTGCTGTGGGTGCGCTGGCTGATGCGAGCCTGGCGCGGGGTGAGCCCGGCCGTGAGCATGCGCGCTTTCCGACTGCGCAATCGCGTGATGATCATCGCGCTCGTCGCGATCCTTGCCTTCGGTGTCGTGCGCAACTTCGTGCCGTACCTGGATTCCGCCGCCTGATCGCGCATCAGGCACAGAGGAGGCAGGCCGCCTGACCGCCGGCGGGCGCCCTCGCGCACGGCAGATACCCTTGACCCGTGACCGTTCTCGATGACATCTGCGACGGCGTGCGCCTCGATGTCGCCCAGCGCGAGCAGGAGATCGGCCTCGATGAGATGGTCGCGCTCGCCTCAGTGGCGCCGCCCGCACGCGATGTCGCGGCGATCCTGCGCCGACCGGGCATGAGCGTCATCGCCGAGGTCAAGCGCACCAGCCCCAGCAAGGGTGATCTCGCGCCTATCGCCGACCCGGCAGCACTCGCGGCCGACTACGAGGCCGGCGGCGCCTCGGTGATCAGCGTGCTCACCGAGGAGCGTCGCTTCAACGGCAGTCTCGCCGATCTCGATGCCGTGCGCGCGCGCGTCGGCATCGCCATCCTGCGCAAGGAATTCATGGTCAGCGAGTACCAGGTCTTCGAGGCGAAGGCCCATGGCGCCGACCTGATCCTGCTCATCGTCGCAGCACTGCCGCAGGAGCAACTGGTGTCGATGCTCACGCTCGCCGAGTCACTTGGCCTGAGTGTTCTCGTCGAGGTGCACGACGAGGAGGAGACCCATCGCGCTGTCGCCGCCGGCGCCACGATCATCGGCGTCAATGCGCGCAACCTGAAGACTCTCGAGGTCGATCGAGGCACCTTCGAGCGCCTCGCACCCCTCATTCCCGACACCTGCGTGAAGGTTGCCGAGTCGGGCGTGCGCGATGCCGATGACGTTCGGTACTACGCGTCACTCGGTGCCGATGCGGTGCTCGTCGGCGAGAGCCTGGTCAAGGACGGCAATCCGCGCGAGGCGGTCGCAGCACTCATCAGCGCAGGGGAGTCGACATGACAGTTACCGACATTGCCGGCCACTTCGGGCCTTACGGCGGTCGTTTCGTGCCCGAGGCACTGACTGCGGCACTCGATCAGCTCGATGCGGCGTTCCGTGCTGCCATCGTCGATGAGTCGTTCCGTGCCGAGCTCTCCGGGCTCGAGCATGACTACACCGGTCGCCCCAATCCGCTGACCCTCGCTCGCCGATTCGGTGCCGAATGCGGCGGCGCAACGGTGTACCTGAAGCGCGAGGATCTCAACCACACCGGCTCGCACAAGATCAACAATGTGCTCGGCCAGGCGCTGCTGACCAAGCGGATGGGCAAGACCCGCGTGATCGCCGAGACGGGTGCGGGCCAGCATGGTGTTGCCACGGCCACGGCCGCTGCGCTCATGGGTCTCGACTGCACGGTGTACATGGGCGAGGCCGACACCAAGCGCCAGGCGCTCAATGTCGCGCGAATGCGACTGCTCGGCGCGGAGGTCGTCCCGGTCACCATCGGCTCGCGCACTCTCAAGGACGCCATTAACGAGGCCATGCGCGACTGGGTGAGCTCGGTCGAGAACACGCATTACTGCCTCGGCACCGTCACCGGCCCGGCTCCGTTCCCGGAGATGGTGCGCTACTTCCACTCCGTCATCGGGCGCGAAGCACGCGAGCAGATCCTCGCGGCCGAGGGCCGTCTTCCCGACGCTGTCGCTGCATGCGTCGGCGGCGGCTCGAATGCGATGGGGCTGTTCAGCGGCTTCATCAACGACGAGTCCGTGCAGCTGCGCGGTTACGAGGCCGGTGGTCAGGGCATCGAGACCGGCAAGCATGCGGCTCGTTTCGCGCAGGGCTCGCCCGGCGTGCTGCATGGTGCGCGTACCTACGTGATGCAGGACGAATGGGGCCAGACCATCGAGTCGCACTCGATCAGCGCGGGCCTCGACTATCCGGGCGTGGGCCCCGAGCATGCGTGGCTGCACGACACCGGTCGCGCGATCTACGAGTCGGTCACCGACGCCGAGGCCATGGATGCCTTCGCCGCACTCTGCCGAACCGAGGGCATCATCCCCGCGATCGAGACGGCACACGGCCTGGCCGGCGCGATGCGCCTGGGCCGGCAGATGGGCCCTGGCAGCATCATCATCGTCAACCTCTCCGGCGGCGGTGACAAGGATGTCGCCACCGCCGCTCGCTGGTTCGGCATGGATCTCGGTGCCGGTGTCGAAGTGTCGGAGGGACGATGACCCGCCATGCCTCGCTCGCCGCGGCATTCGCGCAGGCGAAGTCCGAGAATCGCGCTGCCCTGATCGGCTACCTGCCTGCCGGCTTCCCGACCGCCGCCGACAGCGTGCGCATCATCGCTCAGATGGTCGCCAGCGGCTGCGACATCATCGAGGTCGGCCTTCCGTATTCCGATCCGCTGATGGACGGTCCTGCGATCCAGGAAGCCGTCGATATCGCCCTGCATGCGGGCACGACGCCTGAGACAGTGCTCGAGGTCGTCGAGCAGGTCGTGGCCGCCGGCGCTACCGCCGTCGTCATGTCGTACTGGAATCCGATCGAGCGCTACGGCGTCGATCGCTTCGCGGCACGACTGGCCGCGGCCGGCGGGCTGGGCGTCATCACCCCTGATCTCACCCCCGAGGAGGCCGGCGACTGGATCGCTGCCACCGATGCCCACGGCATCGAGCGCATCTTCCTCGTCGCGCCATCGTCGACCGATGCGCGCATCGCCAAGGTCGTCGACTCGACGTCGGGCTTCGTCTACGCGGCCTCCACCATGGGCGTCACCGGTGCTCGCACCACCCTCGGTACCGCGGCCGGCGAGCTCGTCGCCCGCACCCGGCCGGCCACCGACCTGCCGATCTGCGTCGGAGTCGGCGTCTCGACAGGGGAGCAGGCCGCGACTGTGGCCTCCTACGCAGACGGAGTTATCGTGGGATCAGCCTTCGTCAAGCGCGTGCTCGACGCGGCCACGATCGATGATGCGTGCATCGCGATCGACGCACTGACCCGCGAGCTAGCCGAAGGAGTCCGATCATGAGGAAGATCTGGGGCAACCCATGGATCGGCCTCCTCTTCCGGCTCGTGCTCGCCGCCGTGCTGATCTACGCCGGCGCGATCAAGCTCTTCGAGCCCGGCGGCGCCCGCGACGCGATCGTCGCCTACCGGATCTTCGGGGGCAACATTCCCGACATCCTCGGCTGGGCGATGCCCATCGCCGAGGTCGTGATCGGTCTGCTGCTTCTCATCGGCCTGTTCGTCCGCTGGGCAGCCTTTCTCACGGCCTGCCTGATGACCGCATTCGTGCTGGGCATCGCGAGCGTCTGGATCCGCGGGTACAACATCGACTGCGGCTGCTTCGGCGGCGGCGGCGATATCTCCGCGGACGGGCGCAACTGGCGCTATACGTCCGAGATCCTGCGCGACCTGCTGTTCACCGGCATGGGCGTATGGCTCGTGGCCTGGCCGCGCACCCGATTCGGCCTGGATGTGGCCCCCTCCGGCGATGACGATCCGGAGATCGTCGTTTACGGTGAGACAGAGAACTCGACAACCGAAGGGCACCAGAATGGGTGACAAGCACAGCGACCGCCGCGCCAAGGCTGAGGCGGCACGCAACGCCGCGAATGCAGGCGAGAAGAAGCGCGAGCGCATCACCCGGATCGTGGGCGCTGTCGTCGTGATCGTCGTCGTCCTGGGCATCATCGGCGTGGCCGTCATCGCCAGGAACTCCTCGAGCGATGCCTCCGGTGGAGGCGGCACCTCGAGTGCCACGGCCGATCCGAATGCTCCCGCGCCCGCGGGAACCTTCCCGACCGATGATCCGTATGCCTACGGCGTGCCGTTCAACAACGCCACGAACGTTCCGGTCGTTGAGATCTGGGAGGACTTCCAGTGCCCCGCGTGCCAGGCCCTCGAGAAGGCCAATGGGGCCGGCATCGAGAAGCTCGCCTCGGAGGGCAAGATCCAGCTGATCTGGCGTCCGACGACCTTCCTCGACCGCAATCTGCAGAACGACTCCTCGGTGCGCGCTTCCGCGGCCTGGGGCTGCGCGGTCGACGCCGGCAAGACCAAGGAGTACCACGACACGATCTTCGCGAACGCCCCCGCGACCGAGGGTGACGGCTTCACCGATGCGCAATTGCTGAGCTTCGCCACGACCGCGGGCATCACCGGTGCCGAGCTCGACACCTTCACCAGCTGCCTCGACGCCGGCACCTACCAGCCGTGGGCGTTGAACTCCACCCAGGTGTTCTACGACGCCAACATTCCGGGCACCCCGCTCGTGAAGATCAACGGCACTGAGATCGATCCGTCGATCGTCGCTGATCAGGCGAAGTTCGAGCAGGCAGTGGCTGACGCGACCAAGTAGTCGCGACACCACGTAAGGCTTGAGGGCATCCGTGACGTCATCTGAGGTACTCGCGTTCATCCCCAGTCCCTCGCAGGGCGTCTGGAATCTGGGGCCGGTTCCCCTGCGTGCCTATGCGCTGCTGATCATCGCGGGCATCGTCATCGCCGTCTGGTTCGGCGGCAAGCGCTATGTCGCGCGAGGCGGGCAGCCGGGCGTCATCACCGACATCGCCATCTGGGCGGTGCCCTTCGGCATCATCGGCGGTCGGCTCTACCACGTCATCACCGACTACCAGCTGTACTTCGGGCCGGAGGGCAAGGGCCCGGCCTCTGCCCTGCGCATCTGGGACGGCGGCCTCGGCATCTGGGGCGCGGTGGCCTTCGGCGCCCTCGGCGCCTGGATCGGGGCCCGGCGATCAGGCGTGGCACTGCCACCGGTCGCCGATGCGATCGCACCCGCCATCGCCCTGGCCCAGGCCATCGGTCGCTGGGGCAACTACTTCAACCAGGAGCTCTTCGGGAAGCCGACCACCGTGCCGTGGGCCCTCGAGATCGACCCGGTGCACCGGCCGGCCGGCTACGAGCAGTTCGCCACCTTCCAGCCGACCTTCCTCTATGAGTCGCTGTGGCTCCTGGGCATGGTGCTGGTGCTGGTCTGGGCCGACAAGCGCTTCCGGATGGGTCATGGCCGAGTGTTCGCCCTGTACGTCCTGCTCTACTGCATCGGCCGGTTCTGGATCGAGAGCCTGCGGATCGACGATGCCCACCACATCCTGGGCCTGCGCCTCAATGACTGGACCTCGATCCTGGTGGGCCTCGGCGCGCTGATCTACCTGATCGTCTCGGCCAGGCGTCGCCCCGGACCCGATGACATCGTGGTCGAAGATCTCGAGATCGAGTCCGAGCGGGTCGCCGAGCAGGACTAGACCGGCGGCGGTCCGTGTCGGGCGGTCGGCCGCTCGGGGGAGTCCGATATGCCCTGATCCTCGGCGGATTTCGCCCCCTGACCGCCGACTGATAGCCTCAAGGCTCCAGACGGTCGTGAAGCGGGCGCTTTGCGATTCGTGTCGAATACAGATTGTGCTGCCTCGTGCAGCGCGCCCGAAGGGAAAGCAATGCCTCTCGATTCCGCAGTCAAGGCCCAGATCGTCGCCGAGTACGGCACCAAGCCGGGCGACACCGGCTCACCCGAGGTCCAGATCGCGATGCTGACCAAGCGCATCCAGGATCTCACCGAGCATCTCAAGGCCCACAAGCATGACCACCACAGCCGTCGCGGCCTGCTGATCCTCGTCGGACAGCGCCGTCGCCTGCTCCAGTACCTGGTCAAGACCGACATTGCCCGCTACCGCTCGATCATCGAGAAGCTGGGCATTCGTCGCTAAGCATTCGGCGAGTCGGCGTCCTTCGGGCCGCCGACTCCTGAATCCTTCTCCTGTTGTCGTCTTCCTGACAGCAGCCGCACCACACGCAGTTCATGCAGTAAGAGATGCCGTTCCACCGGCATCGACCAGACAACTTCATCCGAAGAACAGAATCACTCGATAATCCGGGGCGCCGCGACAGCGCGCGCCAGTAGTTCGGTCCTCGGTAGTGACCTCCGGGCCTCGTGCCCGTGGGCCTCGATCGATGACCGCCACCGGCCGCAAGACGTGTGCGCCCCTGTCAACAGAACAGGAGGCACCCGTGGAGGGTCCCCAGATCACCGAAGCCGTTATCGACAATGGGTCGTTCGGCACCCGCACCATCCGTTTCGAGACCGGTCGCCTGGCACGCCAGGCTGCAGGCTCCGTCGCCGTGTACCTCGACGACGAGACCATGCTGCTCTCGGCTACCACTGCGTCCAAGAACCCCAAGGACCAGTTCGACTTCTTCCCGCTGACGGTCGATGTCGAGGAGCGCATGTACTCCGTCGGTCGCATCCCCGGCTCGTTCTTCCGCCGCGAGGGTCGTCCGACCGAGGATGCGATCCTCACCTGCCGCCTGATCGACCGCCCGCTGCGCCCGACCTTCGTCAAGGGCCTGCGCAATGAGGTCCAGGTCGTCATCACGGTCATGTCGCTCAACCCGCGCGACCTCTACGACGTCGTCGCCATCAACGCGGCATCGGCATCCACGCAGCTCGCCGGTCTTCCGTTCAGCGGACCGATCGGCGGCGTCCGTGTCGCCCTCATCGGCGGCCAGTGGGTGGCCTTCCCGACCCACGAGCAGCTCGAGGAGGCCGTGTTCGACATGGTCGTCGCCGGCCGCATCGCCGCTGACGACGTCGCGATCATGATGGTCGAGGCCGAGGCAACCGCACGCACCATCGAGCTCGTCGCCGGTGGCGCCACCGCACCGACCGAGGAGGTCGTGGCCCAGGGCCTCGAGGCCGCCAAGCCCTTCATCAAGGCACTGTGCGAGGCACAGATCGAGCTGGCGTCGAAGGCGGCCAAGCCGACCGGAGAGTTCCCGATCTTCCTCGAGTACCAGGCCGATGCCTACGACGCCGTCGAGCGCCTGGCCTTCGCCGACGTCACCAAGGCCTTGACCATCGTGAGCAAGGCCGAGCGCGAGGCAACCCTCGACGACATCAAGGTCACCGTCATCGCCGAGCTCTCCTCGCAGTTCGAGGGCCGCGAGAAGGAGCTCGGTGCCGCACTGAAGTCCGTCACCAAGAAGTGCGTGCGCGATCGCGTCCTGCGCGACAAGGTGCGCATCGACGGCCGTGGCCTCACCGACATCCGCACGCTCTCCGCAGAGGTCGATGTCATCCCGCGCGTTCACGGCTCGGCACTGTTCGAGCGCGGCGAGACCCAGATCCTGGGCGTCACCACGCTGAACATGCTCAAGATGGAGCAGCAGCTCGACACGCTGAACCCCGACAACCGCAAGCGCTACATGCACAACTACAACTTCCCGCCGTACTCGACCGGTGAGACCGGCCGCGTCGGCTCGCCGAAGCGTCGCGAGATCGGCCACGGTGCACTCGCCGAGCGCGCACTGCTTCCGGTGCTGCCCTCGCGCGAGGAGTTCCCGTACGCGATTCGCCAGGTGTCCGAGGCTCTCGGCTCCAACGGCTCGACCTCCATGGGCTCGGTCTGCGCATCGACGATGTCGCTGCTCAATGCGGGCGTGCCGCTGCGTGCACCCGTGGCCGGTATCGCCATGGGCCTGATCTCCGGTGATGTCGACGGAAAGACCGAGTACGTCGCGCTGACCGACATCCTCGGCGCCGAGGATGCCTTCGGCGACATGGACTTCAAGGTCGCAGGCACCAAGCAGTTCGTCACCGCCCTGCAGCTCGACACCAAGCTCGATGGCATTCCTGCCTCCGTGCTGGCCGGCGCACTGCAGCAGGCACGCGATGCTCGCTTCACGATCCTCGAGGTCATGAACGAGGCCATCGACGCACCCGACGAGATGGCGGCAACCGCGCCTCGCGTCATCGCGGTGAAGATCCCGGTCGACAAGATCGGCGAGGTCATCGGCCCCAAGGGCAAGATCATCAACCAGATCCAGGAAGACACCGGCGCCGACATCTCGATCGAGGACGACGGCACTGTCTACATCGGTGCCACCGATGGCCCCTCGGCCGAGGCTGCCCGTACCGCGATCAACCAGATCGCCAACCCGACCATGCCCGAGGTGGGCGAGCGCTTCCTGGGAACCGTCGTCAAGACGGCAGCCTTCGGTGCCTTCGTCTCCCTCATGCCGGGCAAGGACGGCCTGCTGCACATCTCCGAGGTCAAGAAGCTCGCAGGCGGCAAGCGCGTCGAGAACGTGGAAGACGTCCTCAAGGTCGGCGACAAGATCCAGGTCGAGATCAAGGAAATCGATCAGCGCGGCAAGCTCTCGCTGATCCCGGTCATCGAGGAATCCGCCGCCAGCAATGGCTAAGGCCTCAACTCGCACACTGCTCAGGGAGGGCGACGGCGGCATTGTCCGCCGGACCGTCCTCCCTGGCGGTTTGCGCATCATTACCGAGCAGGTGCCGGGCGTGCGCTCGGTGGCCTTCGGCGTCTGGGTCGGCGTGGGCTCACGCGACGAGACCCCGGCAACGATGGGTTCGGCGCATTACCTCGAGCACCTGCTCTTCAAGGGCACGCACAAGCGCGATGCACTGGAGATCTCCGCGTCGATCGAGGCTGTCGGCGGCGATCTCAATGCCTTCACCACCAAGGAGTACACGTGCTACTACGCACGCGTGCTCGACAACGATCTTCCGCTGGCTATCGACGTGGTCAGCGATGTCGTCACCGATGCGCTCATTCGCGCCGCTGACGTCGAGTCCGAGCGCGGCGTGATCCTCGAGGAGATCGCCATGCACGATGACGATCCCAGCGATGTCGTGCACGACGAGTTCGCGTCCGTGCTGTTCGGCGACTCGCCGCTCGGCCGCCCGATTCTCGGCACCATCGACACCATCGAGTCGATACCTCGCGCCTCCATCAATCGCTTCTACCGCTCGCGCTACAAGCCCACCTCGATGGTGGTCTCGGTAGCCGGGTCACTCGATCACGACACTGTCGTGAAGCTCGTGCGCAAGGCATTCGCGCCCGTTCTCGACGAATCCGCGGAGATCCCGCCCGCACGCACGGGCGGTAACTCGCGTTCGTCCTCCACCGGCATTCGCGTTGTCGAGCGCCCCACCGAGCAAGCGCATCTCGTCATGGGCATGCCCGGCCTGGCGCGAGGCGACAAGCGCCGCTACGCGATGAGCGTGCTCTCCACGGCCTTCGGCGGCGGAATGAGCAGTCGGCTCTTCCAGGAGATCCGCGAGAAGCGCGGGATGGCCTACTCGGTTTACTCGTATGCGCAGGGCTACGCAGACAACGGCATGTTCGGCATCTATGTCGGCTGCCTGCCGGGCAAGGTCGAGTCGGTACTGCAGGTGTGCCGCGATGAGCTGGGATCACTCGTCACCCACGGCCTGACCGATGACGAGATCCGCCGAGCCAAGGGCCAGGTGCGAGGTGCCACGGTGCTGGGGCAGGAGGACACCGGCGCCCGCATGACCCGCATCGCGAAGTCCGAGCTGCATCAGGAGCCCTTGCTCAGCATCGGCCAGCTGCTCGATCGGGTCGACGAGGTGACCTCTGACGACATCCGAGAGCTCGCCCGTGACCTGCTCGACACAGACCCGAGCCTGGCCGTGATCGGCCCCTTCCGCGAGTCCACCCGCTTCTCGGCCATGGCCTAGCGGCGCTGCTGCTTAGATGTGCCCGTGACCATTCGCGTAGGAGTCGTCGGTGCCCGTGGGCGCATGGGTCGTGCCGTGGTCGATGCGGTCAATGCCTCGCCTGACTGCACCCTGGCCGTGGCCATCGATCAAGGCGATGGTCCGAGCGAGCTCGACGGCTCCGACGTCATCGTCGACTTCACCACGTCTGACGCTGTCATGGCGACCCTCGAGTACTGCATCAATGCCGGTATCCATTGCGTGGTCGGCACGACCGGCTTCGACGAGACTCGTCTCGCGCAGGTGCGCGCCTGGTGCGCGGCCAACCCCGCCGTGGGCGTGCTCATCGCTCCCAACTTCGGCATCGGTGCCGTGCTGATGATGCACTTCGCCGAGATTGCCGCACCGTACTTCGAGTCGGTCGAGATCATCGAGCTGCATCACCCCGACAAGGTCGATGCGCCCTCGGGTACGGCAGCCCACACCGCCCGTCGCATCGCCGCGGCCCGCGAGCGCGCAGGAGTCGGCGCCTCGCCTGACTCCACCGAGCTCGAGACCGACCACGCCCGAGGTGCGCACATTGACGGTATCTCCGTGCACTCGGTTCGCGTGCGCGGCCTTGTCGCTCACCAGGAGGTCTTGCTCGGCGGACAGGGGGAGACCCTGACCATCCGCCAGGATTCGATCGACCGTACGTCGTTCATGCCGGGTGTGCTCCTGGCGGTCGGCAAGGTGGGCTCGCGCCCCGGCCTGACCATCGGTCTCGACGCGTATCTCGACCTGAGCAGCTGATACCTGCCGTGAGCAGGTCATGAGCATTCACCCGATCCAGGCACTCGTCCGCGAGCAGGGCAGCCTGCCGGTCACGGCGCGACTAGTACTGCGCGGGGTGACGATCCTGTCGATCGTGTGGCAGGGGGCGTGGATCCTGCCCGACTCGACCCTGTGGCCGTGGAAGCAGGAGGCACTGCTGCCGCGGCCGTTCATGTGGATGGCGTACCTGTGCTGGATAGGTCTCATCGTCACCACCTGGGGCCCTCGACGCTTCCGCCCGCGGTACATCGTCTTCGCGCGGCTCGACGTGACCTTCCTGTACGTGTCCGCGATCCTGCTCTTCCTCACCGACAATCGTTTCGCGCAGGATGCGTGGATACCGGCCACCTCGCTGGTCAATCTCGCGGCCGCCATGACGGGGCTCCTGCTCACCACGAGCGCTGCCGTGGAACTGCTCTCGGTGGCCATCGGCCTTGAGTTCGTGGTGCTGGTGCTGCAGTCATCCCAGAGCGGCGGCCCCGATGCGCAGGACATCGTGCTGATCCCCGTCTATGCCCTCTGCGCGGGCATCGCCGCGATCGTCGCCCGTCGTGGTCTAATCTTCGCGGCCGAGAGAGTCGATCTGGTGCAGCGCGACACCGTCGAGGCGGAGTCGCGACTGCTGGGGATCCGCCTGATCCAGCAGCGCATCGCCCGCCAGGAGCAACGTCTTCACGAGACCGTGCTCAACACCCTCAATGCCATCGCCCGCGGCGGTATGAGACTCGACGAGAGTCTGCGCACCCGTTGCCAGGATGCGATCGCCGTGATGAGGAAGATGCGCACCATTGACGCCACGGTGCCGTCGATGGATGCACAGGACTGGCGCAAGGATCTCGACGATTCGGTCACTGAGTTGCGTGATCTCGGCATGGCCGTGTACCTCAGCATCGATGTCCGCGGCGCGTTGCCGCCGGAGGTCTACGCCGCGTGCATCACCGCCATTCGCGAGACATGCACCAATGCCCGCCGGCATTCGGGTGCCTCCAGCGTGAGTATCGAGATCTCGACGAGCGGAGGCAGCTCGCGTGCCCGGGCCAGCTCGCTCTCGATTCGCATCGGCGACAACGGTCGCGGATTCGATCCGGATACCGCAGTGGCGCGTTTCGGCATTTCTCATGCCATTCGAGCACCACTCACAGAGCTCGGCGGGCGCGTGGTCGTCACCTCCGCTCCTGGGTCGGGAGTCACCATCGATCTCGGCTGGGATGCGACATCGCACGACGTGCGTGACTTTGCCCTGCGCGACCTCGGTATGAGCGCACGTGTCTTCGCGGCTCCGGTGCTCACCGCCTTCTCGCTCTTCGGCCTCGTCTCCATGCTCATGACCGGACAGGAACTGACGCAGCCCCTCCACGGGTGGCTTGCACTCCTCGCCTACGTGGGCATGAGTGCGGTGATCATCTGGTCGACTCGCTCCTCCGGAATCCCCGGGTGGCTGGTCATCGCGATCTGCCTGCTCGCACCCCTCGTGTACCGCCTGCAGGGGTCGAGCTTCGACCCGAACGACGTCGGACACTGGACTGAGTGGGCATCGGAGTGCATTGCCGCGATGTTCCTCGTCGTCGCTGCCGCCGGCCGACCCTGGTGGGCCTGGCTGGCTGCCCTGGTGAGCTGGATCGTGATCCAGGGCGGATTCCCGCTCGAGCTGATCCAGCCCGGCTCTGCCCTGATCTACGCAGGTGCTCTTTACGCGCGCAGCGTTCGGCTCAATGCCCGCCGGTTCGATCGCATCAACGATCAGCGCCTCCAGGAGCTCGCGAATGCCGCAGTGGCCGAGCGCGAGGTCGATCTTCTTGGTCGTCGCTACGCGCTGCTCGACGAGTCAGATGCGCTGAGCATGTTCGGAGCGATCGCCGGAGGGGTCATCGATCCTTCGGATGCGACGGTGCGGGCACGCGCCGACCGGGAGGAGCAGTACATCCGCGCTGTCATGCGCATCGGTGCTGTCGATGACCCGGTGCACGAAGTTGCCGCCGAGATCCTGCAGTGGGGCCGGCAGAAGGGGATTGCCGTCGAGATCGATCTGCCGAGCGGACATATCGACGTCACTGACGTCAGCGACCTGCGCCTGCTCCTCGATCGCGCCTACACGCTGGCCCCGGGGGCGACGAGTGCTCGATTGAGTGCGCGAGAAGAGGGCTCCAGGCTCGTGGTGCGCTTGGTGATCAGCGGCTGCATCGACTGCGAGACCGCGCGCATGGAGATCGGCCGCGCGGCTATCGTCTGCCTGGGGGAGGGAGACCTGATGGTGGAGGCTCGATATGACATCTAGTTCCGGCACGACGATTGCCATCATCGATGACCACGAGCTGGTGCGCGAGGGCCTGGCCTCGCTCATCACCGGTTCAGACTCGCCCGTCGGGCAACTCGTGTACTGCGGCGAGAGCCCAGTCGAGGCGGCGCAGCACTCACCTGAGGTCGCCCTGCTCGACGTCGATCTCGGCCCGGGCTCGGCACGGCTCGCCGATTCGGTCACCGTGCTGATGGAAGCCGGTGCGAGGGTACTTCTGATCAGCGCATTCGAGGATGCGGTGGCCGTACGCGCGGCAATGACCGCGGGTGCGCTGGGCTTCGTGCCCAAGCGGGCCTCCGTCGATGTCCTGCGCGAGGCCCTCGAGACAGTCGGAGCGGGGGAGTTCTACCTCTCGGTCGACCTGGCCGCGATCCTGGCCTCCGCTTCGGAATCACCTGAGCTGAGCCCTCGAGAGCTCGACGTGCTGCGCCTGTACGCCTCCGGCCTGAAGCTCACCGCCGTGGCCAATCAGCTCGGTATCTCGCCGCATACCGCGAAGGAATACCTCGATCGGGTGCGCGCGAAGTACGCCCTCGTGGGGCGCACGGCCCGTACGCGCTCTGAGCTCTACGTCGAGGCCAATCGTGACGGCCTGCTCGAGCCCGGCCGCTAGGACTTCGGTCTAGTCCCCTCCGATGGGGACATGAGTCGGTCGCCTCGCGCAGTGCGGATTCGAGACGATAGGGCTCCGGCGGGCACGGGGGAGCCGCCGGCACACGAGCACACAGTTCAGGGACTCCATCGCAGCAATGCGGTGGAGTTTCGTGCGTTCGGCTCAGGCGTCCGCCGACAAGTCGGTGACCATGCGCACCTCGCGCACCACGATCGGCTCGTCGTCGGTGCCGGTGCCGCCCCAGCCCACCTGAATATCGCGGTAGGCGCTGTCGGGCCCCCAGCCCGACGACTGCAGGAAGGCGCGCCTGGCCTCATCGGCCAACGGGCACCAGGTCACCCAGGTGCAGATGCCTGCAGCGCGGGCGTGGTCAGCCGCCGCGGCCATCAGGCGCGAGCCATGACCTGCCCGAGTCAGCGCCGGGTCGATCTCCAACGCCAGCAGCTCGCCGGTGACGGCATCGGCATCGGGATCAGCGCACGGCCCGATGGCCGCGTAGCCGACGACGTCACCGGGCACTCCGTCAACGGCGACAAGAAGCTGGTGGCCGGGAGTCGGGGGATTGAGTATCGCGCCCGCCCACACCAGCGAGAGATCGTCGGCGTCGAGAGCGTCGAGGGCCTGCTGTGGAAGCAGTGCGGCAGCCCGCCAGGCCGCGACCTGGATGCGGGCGATGTCATCGACATCGGGGGTTCGGGCAAGGCGTGCGCCGGCTGAGGACATGAGGCAAGTCTGCCGCAGGCCGAGAGGCCCCGCCGCGGCGAGATCTCGGCAGGCTGCTCGATAGGGTGATCGGGTGAGCGACGCACAGGGCCCCACCGAGATCACCTTCCGCAGCGATGTGACGGTTGAGCTGGTGCGCGCGAGTGCGAGCGATGCCGATGTTGTCTTCGCCGCGCGGGTCTCGACGGCCGGTGAGCAGTCACTCGACGACATCAATGCCGATCCCGCCGCTGCGGGCGGTCTCATCAACTACCTGATGCGCGAGCGTCACGGCAGCCCCTTCGAGCACAACTCGATGACCTTCTTCGTGCAGGCCCCGATCTTCGTCTGGCGCGAGCACATGCGTCATCGCATTGCCAGCTACAACGAGGAGTCGGGTCGTTACCGTCAGCTCGAGCCGGTGTTCTACGTGCCCAGCCGAGAGCGAGCGCTCATTCAGGTCGGCAAGACCGGTGCGTACGAGTTCCTTCCGGGCACCGATGAGCAGTACGACCTCATCGACGACCAGATGAAGAGTGCCTGCGCGAAGTCGTACGACGCCTACCAGCAGATGCTCGATGCCGGCATTGCCCGTGAGGTGGCCCGCATGGTGCTGCCCGTCTCGATCTTCTCCAGTGCCTACGTCACGATGAACGCCCGGGCCCTGATGAACTTCCTGTCACTGCGGCGCAAGGCCGAGGGCTCGCACTTCCCGTCC
>JBJSWO010000072.1:0-8346 GCA_046085905.1 Actinomycetes bacterium
CGACACCCTCTTCCTCGCCGATCACTACCTCGGCCCGGGCGAGATGATCGACACCACCGGGCACCGAGTGCAGACCCTTGCCTCGATCCCCGCGATGACGGCAGCGGCCATGGTCACGAGCTCGCTGAAGATCGGCTCGCGCATGACCTGCGTGAGCTATCACCTGCCCACGATCCTCATCAAGGAGATGGCATCGATCGACGTGCTCTCCGAGGGTCGGCTCGAGATCGGCCTCGGCGCCGGCTGGCTGGTCAAGGAGTACGAGGCTCTGGGCATCCCCTTCCCCTCCGCCGGTGAGCGCATCGCGCTGCTGCGCGAGACCGTCGAGTGCATGAAGGCGGCCTATTCCGGCGAGCCCCTCGACTATCGCGGCGACTACGTCACCTCCTACGGCTACACCGCCGTCCCGCCGGTGATCCAGCGTCCGCACCCGCCGATCCTCATCGGCGGCGGTGCGCCGAAGGTGCTCGGCTTGGCAGGTGAGCAGGCCGACATCGTGTCGATCAACTTCAACAACAGCGCCGGTGTCGTCGGCAGCAACTCGATCGCGAGCTCGACCGTCGACGAGACCGACAAGAAGATCCAGTGGGTGCGCGATGGCGCGGGTTCGCGCTTCGACGAGATCGAGCTCGAGACCGCTCTCTACTTCGTCTCCGTCGAGGGCCGCTCCGAGATCACGGCTGATGCCGTCATGAAGCGCACCGGGCTCTCGCGCGAGGAGATCGTCGACTTCCCGCATGCGGGCGTCGGCAGCGTCGACGAGATCTGCGAGGCACTCATCCGTCGCCGCGAGCGCTTCGGCTTCTCGTACATCACGGTGGGCGATGCCAACATCGATGCCTTCGCACCGGTGATCGAGAAGCTGAAGGGGAAGTGATGCACCAGTACTCACTCGCGCACCTGTCGATGATCGAGACCGCGCCGATCGGGGTCGTGCGCGCGGCGGCATCGGCCGGCTTCGACTACACGGGCTTCCGACTCACGCCGACCGCCTCGGGCATCGATCACGGCATCGTCGGCAATGGCGTCGCGATTCGCGAGCTCAAGGCCGCGATCGACGACTCGGGCGTGGGCATCCTCGACCTCGAGGTGCTGCGCCTGAAGGACACCGGGCCGACCAGTGATCCGCTGCCCCTCTTCGAGGCGGCGGAGTATCTGGGCGCGCGTTACGTGATCACCACGTTGGAGGATCCCGATCCGGTGCGCCGCGTCGAGTCGCTCGCACTCCTGGCCGAGCAGGCGGCCGAGTACGGAGTCGGTCTCTCGGTCGAGTTCATGCTCTTCTCGTCGGCGCCGAACCTCGCTGCAGCCTGCGAGGCGGTCGAGGCCTGCGGCGCAGCGAATGTGGTCGTGCTTCCTGACGTCCTGCACCTCACGCGCTCGGGCGGCACGCCTGACGATCTTCTCGACTATCCCGCACGGCTGTTCCCCTACGTGCAGATCTGCGGGGCGAATGGTCCGGGTGCCGCCGCTGATGCCGTCACCGCTCGCACCGAGGCCGTCAATGCCCGCCTGATGCCCGACCAGGGCGACCTGCCGGTTCGCGAATTCATCGAGTGTGCCCCGACAAGCACCATCCTGAGTGTCGAGACCCCGTTGGTGGGTCTCGGAAATCCTGAGGATCCTGCGGCACTCGCCGCCGAACTCCTCGCATCCGCGCATCGCGCAGCAGGGGAGTGACATGAGCGTCAAGCGCGAACGCGAGCTAAGTATCGATGGCATGGCCAATGTTCGTGATCTCGGCGGCCTGCCGACTCGAGATGGCCGACGAGTCAAGTCTGGGGTGGTCGTCCGCAGCGACAACCCGAAGGGGATGACCGAGCAGGGGCACATCGACCTGATGGCCGTTGTCGGACCGCGCACCGTGATTGACCTGCGAATCGAGGTCGAGGTCGAGCATGATGGTTACGCGCTCAAGGATGACTCCGTCACCGTCGTGAACTTCCCGATGCTGCCGCTCTCGGGTGTCACGCAGGAGCAGATCGACGCGGGAGCCTTCGACAATCTCATCGATGACTACATGGGTCAGATCGAGATCAATGGTGATTCAGTGCTGAGTGCTCTGCGCATGATCGCCTCGAGTGACCAGCATCCGGTCGTGTATCACTGCACGGCGGGCAAGGACCGCACCGGAATCGTCACGGCGATGCTGCTCGACATCCTCGGGGTCGAGCACGAGACGATCGCGGCCGATTATCACCTGACGACGGAGAACATGAAGCCGATCATCGAGCGCATTCGCAATGCCCCGGTCTACAAGGAGAACGGCTTGGCGTATGCCCCCGACTGGATCTTCTCCTCCGACCCCGAGACCATGCTGGCATTCCTCGAGCGGATGACGGAGAAGTACGGCAGTGCCGAGGGCTGGGCCCTGCAGCGTGGTCTCACCCAGTCTGAGATCGATGCGATTCGCGAGCACCTGCTCGAGAGCTAGTTCGACATGACGAAGGCCCGGTCACTCGCGACCGGGCCTTTCGCATGGATGACTACGAGATCGTCTCGCCACCGTCGACGATGAGCGTCTGCCCGGTGATGAACGACGAGTCGTTGCTCAGGAAGAAGCAGATGGCTGCGGCGAGCTCATCGGCACGGCCCATGCGCTTCATTGGGATCGCGGCACCGAAGATCTCCTCGCCCTTCTCCATGTCGCCGCCGCGCTGGAGCATGAGCGGGCTGGTCATGCCGGTGATGGTGCGACCGGGGGCGATGCAGTTGATGCGCACCTCGGGCAGTGCCTCGAGGCTGAACTGGCGGGTGATGCCGGTGATGCCGGCCTTGGCCGCGCCGTAGGGGACGTTGTTGTTGTTCGCCATGAAAGCGGCGGTCGAGGCGATGGTGACGATCGAGCCGTTGCCACGCGCCTTCATCACCGGGGTGACGAACTTGCACACGTAGAACGTGCCGCCGACATGCACCTCGAGCATCTTGGTGAAGCGCGCGGCATCCCACTCGGCGATCGGGCCGAACTCGGCATGACCGCCTGCGGCAAGCGCGAGGTCAATGCCGCCGAACTTCGCGACGGTCGCATCGACGGCGGCCTTCACCTGGTTCTCGTCGGCGACATTCGCGCCGAGGCCGATGCACCCGTGACCGATCTCGGCCGCGACGGCCTCGGCCTTGGCCAAGTCGAGGTCGACGAGCGCGGCCGTGCCGCCCTCGGCAACCACGCGCTCAGCGGTGGCGCGACCGATGCCGCTCGCGCCGCCGGTGACGAAGAGGACCTTGTTCTCGAAGCGATTCGACACGTGTTGCCTAACTGGTGAGGTGTGCAGGGGTCAGTGGTCGGAGCCGGAGGGCGAGTCGCTGGGGCGTGCGCCCTCGGCGGCAGCCCACATCTTCGCGCTGTCGAAGCCGATGCGTGTCTCGGGAATAAGCTCAAGCACGAGACGGCCGGGGGAGTCGATCATGGCGAGGAAGGCGGCCGCCTTCTCGGGCTCGCCCGGCCGCATGGCGTCGGCGAACTGCGGGAGGATGCGATCGAGGGTCTCGCGATCGTCGTGGATTACTGCCATGCACCTATAGGTGATCGACTGACGCTCAGTCACGCGCGAGCCCTTCGAGCTGATGGCGATGCTCATGCGGGGGTCCTTGCGAATCGACTTCACTCGCGGCCGCTCCTCGCTGACGGTCAGCCAGAAGCGCTCCTCGCGGTAGATGAAGTTCACGACCACGCCCATCGGCCAGCCATCCTTGCCGGCCCAGATCATGGTGCACTCGGTCTGCGCGTCGAGTAACTCAAGTTCGGTTTGAGAATCTAGGGAGTAGCTCTTGACGTTCTCCCAGTTCTTCGCCTGCTCCGCAGCCATGGTTTCCCTCTCGAAATGCCCCCAATCGGGCCGTCCGTAGGCTCTCATGGATCCGGGTTAATTTCTATAGATACCTTGCATAAAGTCCCCTGACTTTCTAGGGTCGGCGGGCACCCCGCATTAACCGAAGGAGCCCCATGGCACTCGACCTGCAGACCATCTCCGATCGCATGGAGATCGACGACCTGCTCCAGAGCTACTCCCGTGCCGTGGACTCCAAGGACTGGGATGCCGTCGAAGCCACTTTCACGGTCGATGGGGAATACGACGCGGGCTCCCTGGGCTACCCCAAGTCCGGCAGGGCCGTGCGCGAGATGATCGAGGGAGCCCTGAGCACCGTCGATTCCACCCAGCACCTGGTGGCCAAGAGCCTGATCGAGGTTCACGGCGATACCGCTGACGTGCGCACCTACCTGATCAGCCAGCACATTCGCGAGTCTGCACCGACCGACGTCAAGCACTACTTCATCGGTGCCGAGTACGTCGACAGAGTCGTTCGCACTCCGGAGGGCTGGAAGTTCGCTTATCGTCGCCTTGATCGCATGTGGAAAGAGGGCGATCGCGCAGTGATCGCGCGCGGCTAGTCTCACCACACCCACTCACGTCAGAATTGCCCACCGAACGGAAACAAGGAGTTTTCATGGACCGCTGGATCGCCGATACCGAGCCGACTGAGCGCTTTCCCATCTACACCCGTGGCAATGCCGATGAGGTGGGTCCCGATCCGTTCAGCCCGCTCAACTGGACCCTGGCCTGGGAGCAGGGCGTCGTGCCCGGCACCGCCTGGGGCTGGATCCACATGGGCACCTTCAAGGAGAACGAGTTCCTCTGGACTCAGCCCGAGACCTACGGCTCCTGGGGCGGCTACTTCTACAACCAGGTGTCGGTCGGCCGCGTGTTCGGCCATCGCATGCCCGGCCTGACCGCCGATGCCATCGACGTCACCTTCTTCGGCCAGAACCCGGTCGTGCCGCCGTATGTCGAGGATCCGCGCGATAACGACGAGGAGTGCTCGGCCGCACTCGGCGAGACCTTCGGCGGAATCCTGGGCGGCTCGCAGCAGCCGATGCTCGATGAGTTCCTCGCCCAGGTCGATGCCTGGATCGCCACCCGCCCTGATCTCTCGTCGATCAGCGACGCCGAGCTCGTCGAGTACGGCCGCGAGATGGCCAAGCGCCAGAACCGCACGTGGGATGTCTACGCGCAGGTGGTCATCGGCGCCACGGTCGGCCCCGCCATCGTCTCCGGCATCGCCGAGGCTGTCGGCAAGCCCGAGCTCGCGATTCGCATCTTCGCCGCACTCGGCGAGGTGGCGTCCGCAGGCCTGCCCGAGCGCGTCTGGGAGCTCTCGCGACTGCCGCAGGACTCACCGGAGTTCCAGGCGAAGTTCGACGCGCTCATCAAGGACTTCGGTCACCGCGGCGTCAACGAGTGGGAGCTCAGCGCCGACACGTGGTTCCTCAACCCGCAGCTCGCCTACGAGATGATCGATCGCGTTCGCCAGCAGGACGAGAGCATGTCGCCTGCCGTGCGCACCGCCGCTGCACTCGAGCAGCGCCTCGCTGCCGAGGCCGAGCTCACCGCGGCGGTTGCCGGCGATGAGGCAACTGCCGGAATGCTCGCCGCGGGCATCGCGGCCGGCCAGGCGGCCTACCGCAATCGCGAGGCAGGCAAGAACGCCGCCGTTCGCATGTACCACGAGCCGAAGATGGCCTTCCGCGAGCTCGGTCGCCGCATGGCCGAGCGGGGCGTGATCGCCGAGCCGAAGCACATCTTCATGCTGCTCGACTCCGAGCTCGATGGCTTCCTCGCCAACCCCGAGGGCTGGTCACCGAAGCTGGCCGAGCGCTACGGCCAGTGGCTGGAGCTCTTCGAGCTCGACCCGCCCTACGTGGTGATGCACGGCACGCCGATCCCGCCGATCAGCGAATGGCCGAAGAAGAAGGATCGCGGCGGCGCAGCCGAAGCCGTGGGCGCAGTGGTGCAGGGCGTGGCCGGCTCCCCGGGCACGGTTACCGCGAAGACCCGCTACATCAGCGATCTCTCGCATGCCGATGAGCTCGAGGTCGGCGAGATCCTCGTCTGCTCGACCACTGATCCGTCATGGGTGCCGCTGTTCATGATCGCCAGCGCCGTGATCTGCGAGATCGGCGCACCGGGCAGCCACGCCGTGATCGTCAGCCGCGAGCTCGGGGTTCCGTGCGTGGTCTCTGCAGCAGGTGCGAGCTACAAGCTGCCCACCGGCACGCTTGTCGAGCTCGACGGCTCGACCGGAACGATCACGGTCGTCGAGACCGCGTGACGGTCAAGGCGCCGCCGACACCTCCCGAGCCGCCGTTCAGCGTCCGCGAGCCTTTTCTCATCGGGGTCGAGGGCGTCACTCGTGTCACCCTCTGCCGTCATGCGCAGCAGGCGTACCCAGTCGCCGACGAGTTCGTGCACGACGACTGGGCTGATCCGCCTTTGAGCGGGCTCGGCGAGGTGCAGGCGCATGCGCTCGCGGCCGCGTTGGGCGAGGAGGACGTCGACGTCGTCATCTGCAGCACGATGAAGCGCGCGCGGCAGACTGCGGCCATGGTCGCGAGCCCGCACGGTCTCGAGCCGGTGGTGATCCACGAGCTGCGCGAGATCGACTCGTATCGCGATCTCGAGCCGGGTACCGCTCCGCAGTCTCTGGTCGACCCGGCGGAATGGAAGCGTCGCGAGGATCTCTTCCGAGTCGAGCGCAAGTGGGATCACATGTTCTTCGGGGAGCCCTCGGCGGAGTTCCGCGCTCG
Organism: Actinomycetes bacterium; assembly: GCA_046085905.1. Classification (GTDB taxonomy): domain Bacteria; phylum Actinomycetota; class Actinomycetes; order S36-B12; family S36-B12; genus CAIKZY01. Next base: position 6,584 of record JBJSWO010000072.1, read on the forward strand.
ATGCCTCGGAGCCATAGACGCGGTGCTGGCCGAGTACGAGGGCAAGAACATCGTTGTGATCAGCCACGGGGGAGTCATCAATGCCTTCTTCGCCAATGTGATCGGCTGCGACGAGGATCTCTTCTTCCTGCCCAATCACGCCTCGATCAGCACGGCCGTGGTCAAGGGCGATGTGCGGAGAATGACGTCGATAAATGAGCATCACCACTTGCATGCGGGGCTGCTGACCGACTAGAAAGTCATCTAGATGAATTTCAGGCCCCGTCGGCGTGGGGTCGCGAGTCGAGGAGCGTCATGACCGACACCGTCCCGCAGTACGCGGCAGGCACGCACAGCGCCCTCGACCGAGAGGAGGCGCTGGCGATCATGGATCGCCTGTTCGCGCACCTGGCGAATGCCACCACCGACATGGCGCCCGAGCAGCTCGAGATCCCGATCTCGTACTACCTCGATCAGGAGCTCTGGCAGCAGGAACTGCAGCAGATCTTCTATACGATCCCCGTGCCCGTCGCGATGTCCGTCGCGCTGCCGAACCCGGGCGACTACAAGGCGATGCGCGTCGTCGGTCGCGAGATCATCCTGGTGCGCGGCAAGGACGGCCGCATGAACGCGATGCTCAACGTGTGCCGTCATCGCGCGATGAAGCTGGTGCCCGAGGGTTGCGGAAGCGCACGTCGCTTCGCCTGCACCTATCACGCCTGGACCTACGACACCGACGGCAAGCTCACCGGCGTTCCTGCCGAGGACACCTTCGGTGACGTCAAACGCGATGACTACAGCCTGGTGCGCCTGGCCTGCGAGGAACGCGCCGGCATCATCTTCGTGTGCCTGACCGCCGGGCGCGAGATCGACGTCGATGCCTGGCTGGGCGATGCACTGCCGTATCTCGAGCGCCTCGAGCTCGATAAGTGCGTGCATTTCACGACAAAGGAGCTCGCCGGCCCGAACTGGAAGGTCACCCTCGACGGCTACCTCGAGAGCTATCACTTCTCCGCACTGCACCCCACGACAGTGGCGCTGACCAATCACACCAACCGGGCAACCTTCGATGCCTTCGGCCCGCACTGCCGCAATGTCTTCGCACTCAAGTCAATGGATGCCATGGCCGGCACTCCGCGCGAGGAGTGGGAGCCTGCCGCGGCACTCGGTCTCATCTACTGGCTCTTCCCGGGCATGTCGATCGCCGGCGGCATGCGCGAGCGCACGGTCGTCTCGATCATCCTGCCCGGGGATTCCTGGGGCGAGTCGATGACCTGGCAGACGACCCTGATGCGACGTGCACCCGAGACGGCAGCCGAGCTCGAGGAGGCCGAGAAGACCGCCGACTGGTTCTTCGCTGCCTTCCGCGATGAGGACTACACGGCCCAGCAACTGGTGCAGGACGGCCTGCCATCGCTGGCCGACAAGCACATGGTCATCGGGCGCAATGAGATTGCCGTGCAGCACGCCCACGAGTCGGTCCGGCGCCTGATGAACGGGGAGTCGGTTCACGGCCCTCGCTAGGGGGGCGCCTCACGACTGAGACCTGTTCGTGAGGACTTTGCTAGGACTTCCAGGTTCTCGCCTGGCACAATGTCGGAGCCCCTTCGGGGGCGTACCTGCGAGCTCACCGCGAGAAATGGATCCCAGCATGACCAAGGCATGGCTTACCGATACCGAGCCCAGCGCTCGCTTCCCCGTTCATCAGGCGCCGGACCGACTCGTGGGCGTGCTGCACGGCAATCTCATTGCGCCCGATGACCATGTGCTTGTCGGCCAGCGAT
>JBJSWO010000073.1:0-3773 GCA_046085905.1 Actinomycetes bacterium
ACGTCGTCGAAGACGTAGAACTCGGCCTCGGGGCCGAAGTAGACGGTGTCGGCGATGCCGGTCGATGCGAGGTAGGCCTCGGCCTTGGCTGCGACCGAACGGGGATCGCGGCTGTAGGGCTCACCGGTGTAGGGATCGACGATCGAGAAGTTGATGACCAGGGTCTTCGCGGTGCGGAAGGGGTCAACGAAAGCGGATGCGGGGTCCGGGATCAGCTTCATGTCGGACTCGTTGATGGCCTGGAAGCCACGAATCGACGAGCCGTCGAACATCAGGCCGTCGTTGAAGACGTCCTGGTCGAATGCGTATGCCGGCATGTTGAAGTGCTGCATGACACCGGGCAAGTCGATGAAGCGAACATCGACGAACTCGATGTTCTCCTTCTTGATGAACTCGAAGACCTCATGTGCGTTCTTGAACATATTTCCTCCTGCACCCTGTGGGGTGCCGCCTCGTGTACCCGATCGGGGTACTTCGCCTCGCGTGGTGGCGGTTGCCACCGGAACACGGGTAAGGCTACGGGGGGTGAATATCGCGGTCGTATCTCGAATGTTTCGGCCGTGTTAACTGACCCGCGCTAGCGTTCAGGGGTGATGTCACACACGGGCTCGGCAGCCTCAGCAGCATCAGGAGTCCCAGGGCTTCCGGCCGGTCTGGGTCGGCGGGCCGGTGCCATCGCCATCGACTGGGCCGCGAGTGCCCTGCTCTCGCTCCTGATCTTCCGCGGGGCCACCTACGGTTCACCCGAATCGAGTTTCGGAATCCTGGGCATCTTCGCACTCGAGGTCATCGTGCTCACCTGGCTCACCACGGCCTCATTCGGCCAGCGGATCCTCGGCATCTGCGTGCTGACCGTCACTGGCGGCCGGCTCTCGCTGCCCCGCGTGGCACTGCGCACCCTGCTCATCTGCCTGGTGATCCCCGCCGTGGTCTATGACAGCGACGGTCGCGGCCTGCACGATCGCATCGTGGGCTCGCGGGTATTCCTCTGCCGCTAGCGCGGTCGGCGCACCGACCTTGCGCTCGTGGGCATGGGCCCCTTGGGGATCGGAAGCGCTCCCGCCGCCCCGCCGAGGGCATCAAGGCGCTTGCGCACCTCGGTGATCTCGCCGCCGCGCAGGTTGCGGGGCAGCTTCGACAGCTCGCGCTGCAGTTTCATCAGCGGAATCTGGCCTTCCTCGGTGCCCACCTGCATGTCGTAGATCGGGGTCTCGGGCAGCCAGCGGGCCGTCTTCTTGCGCTCGGTGGCCAGCAGGTGCTCGACGCGCGTGGGCGAGCCCTCGCCGATCAGGATGACACCGGGCTTGCCGACAACGCGGGTGATGAGATCCTGCTGCTTGCTCACCGCGACGCCGGGGGTGACGATCCAGCCACCGCGCAGGGAACCGACAACGGCTCCGGCGGCTCCGGGCTGGCCCTCGATCTGCTTGTAAGCGGCCTTCATCGCTCGGCGGCTAAACCAGAAAGTGCCAGCGAGCAGGCCAGCCGGAATCGCTGCGATGAGCGCCGTGATCCACCCCAGGAAGAAGTAGAGCGGCAGGCCGATGACCAAGGCGCCCGCGATGAAGAAACCAGCGACCTCGAGGGGAAGGGCTCGGTAGACCTTCTGGGTCATTCCCCAGTTCTTGGCCAGGGAGGACATGGTCGATCGAATGCGCTTGAACATGGGCGTAAGCCTAGGCCCAGCGATGAACGGTGATGTGATCGCCAGGGCGAATCGGGGCGGGGCGCTCCACCCAGGCAGTTACCCCGCGCAGCCCCATTGCCGCCTTGGGGAAGGACTCCGTGCGAGCTCCGTGCGCCTTGGCCACCATGGCTCCCGCGATGGTGCACGGGAAGTTCTCGCCACCCAGCAGGAGCATCGCGCCGCTGCTGAACTCCAGGCGTGTCATCGGCGGCAGTGAGGTGAGGTCGTCGATGCCCTCGGTATAGATGTTGTCGGCGATGACACCCGGATCAATGGCGGCGATACCAAGGCTCGCGGCCACGCGATCGAGCTCGCCGCGATCGACGATCGAGATCTGGCGCAGGTTCGTGATCTCAGTGCCCTTGGGGATGAGTGCCTTCTGGCGAACCCCCGCGGCCATGGTCGCGCCGTAGTGGCGGTCGCCGATGGCACCGGAGAAGTCAAGGTCGAGTGCATCAACGCGAATCGGAAGCTCTGACGTGCTGGGCCAGATGTGAGTCGCGAGGACGACAGCACTCATGCTCAGGCGCCGGTGACGGTGATAGAAGCACGTTCGCCGCGCTCGCGAGCCTCGAGGGCCTGCGTGTACAGCCGCCCCGCGCGGTAGCTGCTGCGCACCAGCGGACCGCTCATGACGCCGGCGAAGCCGATCTCCGTGGCGACATCTGCGAGCTCGACGAACTCCTCCGGCCGCACCCAGCGCTCGACGGGATGGTGCCGGGAGCTCGGGCGCAGGTACTGGGTGATGGTGATCAGGTCGCAGCCCGCGTCATGGAGATCGTGCAGCGCCTGCACGACCTCGGGGATCTCCTCGCCCATGCCCAGGATCAGGTTGCTCTTGGTGATCTGGCCCTTGGCCTTCGCATGGGTGATGACATCGAGGCTGCGCTCGTACGTGAATGCCGGGCGGATGCGCTTGAAGATGCGCGGCACGGTCTCGAGGTTGTGCGCGAGCACCGCCGGCTTCGCGTCGAAGACCTGCTGGAGCAGCTCGGGATCGGCCGAGAAGTCGGGGATGAGCACCTCGACGTTCGTGCCGGGATTGAGCTCGTTGATCAGTCGGATGGTCTCGGCATAGAGCCAGGCGCCCTGGTCAGGCAGATCATCGCGAGCAACGCCCGTGATGGTTGCGTAGCGCAGCTGCATGGTCTGCACTGACTCGGCCACCCGACGTGGTTCGTCGGTATCGAGAGGGGCGGGCTTGCCGGTGTCGATCTGGCAGAAGTCACAGCGTCGCGTGCACTGCTCGCCGCCGATGAGGAAGGTGGCCTCGCGGTCCTCCCAGCATTCGTAGATATTCGGGCAGCCGGCCTCCTGGCAGACCGTGTGCAGGCCCTCGCGGTTGACGAGCTCGCGAATCTGCGAGTACTCGGGGCCGGTGCGCAGCTTGGTGCGGATCCACTCGGGCTTGCGCTCGATCGGGACCTCGGCATTGCGGGCCTCGATACGCAGGAGCTTGCGACCATCAGTCGTGGTGCCTCCGTAGGCCGGATCAGTGGTGGTCACGAGCCCAGCCTACGCGGTCAGGACGAGGGGGAGTCGGGCGCTGACAACGGGCAGAACCTCGGTGACGGTGATGTCGCGGCCGGTCTCCTGGCTCAGCGTGGTGACCTCGGCATCGCGAATGCCGCAGGGCACGATGCGGTCGAACCAGGCGAGATCGTTGTCGCAGTTGAGGGCGAAACCGTGCATCGTGACCCCCTGGGTGACTCGAATGCCGATTGCCGCGATCTTGCGGTCAGGACCACGATCGTCAGCGGTGACCCAGACGCCGCTTCGGCCCTTGACCTGTGATGTCGTGACCCCGAACTCGGCGCATACCTCGATGAGCATCGTCTCGATGCGGCGCACGTGAGCGATGACATCGATGGGGTCGGGCAATCGCACGATCGGGTAGCCCACCAGCTGGCCGGGGCCGTGCCAGGTGATCTTCCCGCCACGGTCGACATCGACCACGGGAGTGCCGTCGAGTGGACGCTCGAAGTCCTCGGTGCGCCGGCCCGCGGTGTAGACCGACTGATGCTCGAGCAGCAGCACGGTGTCGGGCAGCGTGCCGGCGACCACCTGCGCGTGAATCTCGCGTTGG
>JBJSWO010000074.1:0-6640 GCA_046085905.1 Actinomycetes bacterium
CATCTCCAGCAGGTCGGCCACATCGAGACGACCCGGGCGGGCCACGAGCACCGGACGCGCAGGCGCATTGTCAGCCTCCAGCAGCGCACCGATCTCATCGCGCCGCGTTCCGAGCGAGTCGGCCAGTGCGCGGGCCACCCACTCGGGATGCGAGGTTCGTGCCGCGAGACTGCGGAGGTCGTCGCCGTCGAGCTTGAGGTGGGTGCGCCACTGCTCGGTATCGCGCGCCGAGACCTTGCGCAGCACCGCGTTGACGAAGCCCGCTCGACCCTTGGCCCCGTCGGGCTCCCCCGCGTCGCGCGCGAGCTCGCATGAGGTGTCGACAGCCGCGTGGTCGGGAACTCGCATGTCGAGCAGTTGATGCGTGCCCATGCGCAGGATCTCCTTGAGATCGTTCTGGACGTCGTTCCAGTCACGCGAGATGCAGGCGGCAAGCACGAGGTCGTACCAGCCCTGCAGGCGCAGGGTGCCGAAGGCGAGCTCGGTGGTGAAGGCGGCATCCTTGCCGTGCAGGCCGAAGTCGGCCAGCACGCTCGTCGCTGCAATGTTGGCGTAGGCACCATTCGAGCGCACCTCGCGGAGGATCTGCAGCGCCGCGCGACGCGGGGCATCGACGCGGGTCATGCGAACACCGCATCACTGGCCAGGCGCAGGCCGCGTGCCCAGTCGGCTGCGGGCATCGGGCGTTTGCCGACTGCCTGCACCGTGCCGAGCTCGACAGGACTCGTCGCCGTTCCGACGATGACCGCGCTCTTGCCTGCGTGCACGCTGCCCGCGGGCACATGCTCGAGATCATCGCGCACCCGCACGGGGCCGAGCTTCACGCGCTCGTCGCCGAGAGTGGTCCAGGCCCCGGGTGCCGGCGTACTCGAGCGGATGAGCCGGTCGACGCCCGCGGCAGGCTCGTTCCAGGTCACCCGTGCATCGTCGACGGAGATCTTGGGCGCATGACTGACTCCCTCATTCGACTGCGCGACCGGCACCAGGCTTCCGTCCTCGAGTGCATCGAGGGTCGAGACGAGCAGGCCCGAGCCGGCATGCGCGAGTCGCAGCAGGAGGTCGCCCGCAGTGTCGTCGGCGCGGATGCGCTCGGTCATGGTGCCGAGAACCGGACCGGTGTCCATGCCCTCGTCGAGCAGGAAGGTAGTGGCACCCGTGACATCGTCACCGTGACGGACGGCCCATTGCACGGGCGCTGCGCCGCGCCAGGCGGGCAGCAGGGAGAAGTGGAGATTCACCCAGCCGAGGCGAGGGATGTCGAGAGCAGCGGCAGGGAGAAGGTTGCCGTAGGCCACGACCGGGCAGCAGTCGGGCGCGAGTGCGGCCAGCTCGGCGAGGAACTCAGGTGACTTGGCCGACTCGGGCTGCAGTACGCGAAGGCCATGCTCCTCGGCCACCTCGGCGACCGCACTGCGCGCGAGCGCACGGCCGCGACCGCGAGCCGCATCAGGGCGAGTGATGACTGCCGCCACGTCGTGGCGCGACCCGAGCAGCGCACGAAGACTGATGGCCGCGACATCGGGAGTTCCGGCGAAGACGAGGCGCACCGGCTAGAGCCAGCCCGAGGTAATGCCGTGCGGACTGAAGGCCACCTTGGGCGCGTGATCGCCGAACCACTCGGTCGAGCGGATGACCTTCATGGCCTCCTTGCGCGCCTCGGCATCGAGTCGATCGATGAAGATGATGCCGTCGAGGTGGTCGGTCTCGTGCTGCACGCACCGGGCCATCAGGTCGGAGCCCTCGATCACGACGGGCTCGCCGTGCATGTTCATGCCGCGGGCGACGACCCGCCTGGCGCGCGGAGTCTCGAAGGACAGGCCGGGCAGGGACAGGCATCCCTCCTCGCCCTCCTCGTAGTCGTCGGAGAGAGTCAGCTCGGGATTGCACAGGTGGCCGAGCTCGTCATCGACCCAGTAGGTGAAGACACGCAGGGAGACGCCGATCTGCGGCGCGGCAAGCCCGGCACCCGGCGCATGCTGCATCGTCTCGGTGAGGTCCTTGACCAGCTTGCGGAGCTCCTTGTCGAAGGTCACCACGGGGGCCGCCGGCGTGCGCAGCACGGGATCGCCGAAGATGCGAATCGGTTGGACGGCCATGGAAGGAGTCTAGGGTCACAGGCTCAGGTCACGCGGATCGCACACGACCTGCACGACTCCGGCATCACGACGCGCACTGCGCGTCGCAGCAATGGCACGAAGCTCTCGAGACAGCGCGAGTCCGCTCTCGCGGGGGACGACGACGAATGCCCGGTCATCGTCATTGGGTCCGAGCAGTCGATGCGGCACCGTGATCGATTTCGATACCTCGGCGATGTCGTGGGCGCTCCCCCGCAGCTGCGCCATGCGCACGGCAGGCGGAAGATTCGCCTCGGTGCGCTGCGCGAGCTCATGGGCGGCAAACCACGGCGCATCCCAGCGGATGAGTGCCTGCACGGCGGGCGCCGAGCTCTCGGCGGTCACCACGACATGCGCGCCAGGGCGGGCCAGGGCCGCGGCGGTGAACCACCGAGTGCAGGCCTCCTCGGCTGCATTCAGGCTCGGATGCTCGAGCTGCGACCGTGCGTCGAGCAGCAGCACAGCCGAGTATCCGCTGGACGGAATCGGCTCGGCCCCGGGAGTCGCAACGATCAGCGCGGGCGCGTCGTCGACATTCGTCAGCGGCGACTCACCTGAGGACCAGCGCACCCGCGCGCCACTGAAGGCACGGCCGAACTCCTCGGCCGTGCGCTCCACCCCGATCGTCACGGCTCGCAGCGAGGTACCCCGACAGTGCGGGCACGACCAGGAAACTGCCGGACGCGCGCACCAGGAGCAGGCCGGAATCGCGGAGCCACCGGCCAGGGCAAGCGGGCCGCCGCACTCGCAGATCGCTCGCTGCCTGCAGTCCTGGCAGGCCAGCGCCGGGGTATGCCCTCGACGCGGAACCTGGATCAGCACCGGCCCCTCGCGCAGCCCCTCCTTGGCGACGAGCCAGGCCGTGTGCGGAATGCGCGCGACGGCGGCCGCGGAGTCCTGCCGCTCATCGCCCGGCTGAAGGGCGCGGATGACGGGCGCATCGGCCTTGATCGCACTGCGCAGGGGCGCGATGGACCGCGCCCAGCCCGACTCGCACAGTGATTGCGTGGCGATGCTGCGCGAGGCCGAGCCGATCGCCAGTGAGCAGGACTGCTGATGCGCGCGCATCACGGCCACATCGCGCGCGTGCCAGTACGGCGCATGCGAATCGACCATGGAGTCGTCGGTGTCGTCCCACACGATGATCAGGCGCAGGCTTCCGACCGGCGCGAAGACCGCTGATCGCGTTCCCACGACGATGCGTGCCTCACCACGCAGCACGCGCACGAACTCGCGATACCTACGCTCAGGCCCGGCATCCGCGGCGAGGATCGCGATCTCGGAGGCATCGACGTCGGCGGCGAGTTGCGCGGTCACGAGCCCGATGGATCTCTTGTCAGGCACGACGACGAGCACGCCGGCCTTCGGATCGGCTGCCACGGCACGCACGAGTGCCGCGATGTCGCGCGCCCAGCCATGAGCGGGTCGTGCGCTCCAGGCCCATCGCGACACCTGGCCCTCGGCCAGCCTCGTAAGCAGCGTGGCACCGTGCGCGTACTTCGACCAGCACTCGATGTCGGCGTCCGTGAGACTCACGACACGACCGGAACGCGGAGTCGAGTCGACCGCCTCGGCGCGGGCATGCCGTGGCGGCACGGCCGACCGTACGACATCGGAGAAGGTTCCCGCATACCGATCGGCAACAGCGGAGACCAGCTCGTCGACCGCGGGAGTGAGCACCACCTCGGGCGAGATGACGCGCTCGATGGGTCGCAGGGTCGCACTCGTCGACGAGGACTCAGCCCGGCCAACGATGAAGCCATCGACGAGCCTGCCCGCGAAGCGCACGCGCACGCGCACTCCGGGAACTGCCGTCGCCGACAGTCTCTCGGGAACCTGGTAGTCGAAGACCTTGTCGAGATGCGGAACCGACGAGTCGATGCGCACGTGTGCGATGGGCGAGGACTCGGCCAGCGGCAGCACGGCACGCTTGCGTGGTGCCGGCTTCCCCGGCACCAGCGCTAGCTGATCGTGCTCAGTGATCACACACCTGCGACTTCGCGCAGCGTGGCCGCGCGATCGGTGTTCTCCCAGGTGAAAGTGCCATTGATGATGGTGCGAGCTGCCTCATCATCGTTGTCGAGCAGGACGTTGACGCCCTGCGGACGACCGAAGTGTCCGTAGGCGCTGGTCGTGCGGTAGATCGGGCGCAGCAGATCGAGATCGCGGATGATGGCAGCCGGGCGCAGGTCGAAGACGTCAAGCACTGCGGTCTGGATTGCCTCGTCACTGATGACTCCGGTGCCGAAGGTCTCGACGAAGACACCGACCGGATGAGCCTTGCCGATCGCGTAGGCCACCTGGACCTCGCAGCGAGTGGCCAGGCCGGCCGCCACGACGTTCTTGGCGACCCAGCGCATGGCGTAGGCGGCGGACCGGTCAACCTTTGACGGATCCTTGCCGGAGAAGGCGCCGCCGCCGTGTCGTGCCATGCCGCCGTAGGTGTCGACGATGATCTTGCGGCCGGTGAGGCCCGCGTCGCCCATCGGGCCGCCGACGACGAACTTGCCGGTCGGGTTGACCAGGAGTCGGTAGTCGCGAGAGTCTAGATCGATGCCGGCGAGGATGGGATCGACGACATGCTTGCGAATGTCGGGGGTCAGCATGTTCTCGAGGCTGATGTTGTCGGCATGCTGGCTCGACACGACGACCGTGTCGATGCGCACCGGACGCTGGTTCTCGTCGTACTCGATGGTGACCTGAGTCTTGCCATCGGGACGCAGGTAGGGAACCGTGCCGTCCTTGCGCACGTCGGTGAGCTTCTCGGCCATGCGGTGCGCCAGGGCAATCGGCAGGGGCATGAGCTCAAGGGTGTCGGTTGACGCGTAGCCGAACATCAGGCCCTGGTCGCCGGCGCCCTGGCGGTCGAGTGGATCGGCGCTGCCGCCCTCGCGCTCCTCGATGGCGTCGTTGACGCCCTGTGCGATGTCAGGTGACTGCTGGCCGATCGAGACCTGGATGCCGCATGAGGCACCGTCGAAGCCCTTGATGGACGAGTCGTAGCCGATGCCGTTGACCGCACGGCGCACGATGCTCATGACGTCAGCGAAGCCCGAGGTCGTGACCTCGCCGGCGACATGGACCTGGCCGGTCGTGAGCATGGTCTCGACCGCAACACGGCTCTTGGGATCCTGCTTCAGCAGGTCGTCGAGGATGGCGTCACTGATCTGATCGGCCATCTTGTCGGGATGACCCTCGGTGACTGACTCGGAGGTGAACAGGCGCTTGGACACGATCGATACTCCCTTGGCTGTTGCTTACCGCTATTCCGTCGGTGGAACTCGCGCTTGCCTCGGATGAGGCCTGGTCTGCTCCCGGAGCACCCCACCGCGGAGGAGGGTTGCCGACCAGCGAGCCGGGACTTCGCGCTGGTACTCGTGACCGACCGCAAGGATACACGAATGGCCGCCCATGGCCGAGAAGCGCGGCACCGTGCCGCGCCGCCTAGACGGCGGGGATTCGGGCCAGCACGGCATCCCAGATGGCATCGGCCACCACGGCCTTCGAGGCACGCGACACGGTGACCTCGCCGGGGCCTCCCAGGATCACGACCTCGTTGTCCTCGGACCCGAAGGCCTTGCCCGGGCTGACGTCATTGACCACGAGCAGGTCGCATCGCTTGCGCGCCAGCTTGGCCCGGCCGTGCTCGAGCACGCTCGCGGAGGCATCACCGGTCTCGGCCGCGAAGCCCACGATGAGCGGTGAGGAGCCGGCTCGCGAGGAGACGATCGAGGCGAGGATGTCGGTGGTGGGCACCAGCTCGAGGCTGATCGCCGCGGGAGTCTCGGCCTTCTTCACCTTCGATCCGGCGACTTCGGACGGCCGGAAGTCGGCAACCGCCGCGGCCATCACGACGACATCGACATCGGGCATCAGTCGCACGACCTCGGCGTGCATCTGCTCACCCGAGCTCACCCGAATGAGGGTGACGCCGGCAGGCGGCTCGGCATCGACGTGCGCGACGACGACGGAGACCTCGGCGCCGCGGGCGACCGCGGTACGTGCCAGCTCGAAGCCCTGCTTGCCGCTGCTGTGATTGCCGATGAAGCGCACCGGATCAATAGCCTCACGAGTGCCACCGGCCGTGATCAGGATGCGCACGCCGGCGAGATCAGAGGAGGGCGAGCGTCGAAGCGCATCGCGGGCAGCGGCGATGATGGCGGAAGGATCAGGCAGGCGGCCGGGTCCGGTGTCTGCACCCGTGAGCCGCCCGGAGGCGGGCTCGAGCACGATCACCCCGCGGGAGCGGAGTTCGGCCACATTGCGCTGGGTCGCGGGATGCAGCCACATCTCTGTGCGCATGGCCGGTGCCATCACGATCGGGCACCGGGCAGTGAGTAGGACATTCGTCAGCAGGTCGTCGGCGATGCCGTGGGTGGCTCGCGCGAGGAGATCGGCCGTGGCGGGTGCGACGAGGACGAGATCGGCCGACTGGCCGAGCCTGACGTGCGGCACCTGCTCGACGTCGTGCCAGACGCTGGCGTGCACGGGCTTGCCCGAGAGCGCTGCCCACGTCGGGGCGCCAA
>JBJSWO010000075.1:0-9520 GCA_046085905.1 Actinomycetes bacterium
GTTCGCGCTGGCCGACGCTTTGTCCAGGGGGCAGTGCGCTGCCTGTCACCATGCTCCAGAGGTCGATGCTGTTGCCGCCCCGTGACGCAGAACCCGTTGCCAGCCGGGGGGTCAGCGGAGTGACATTCGCGGTCTGGGTGGCCGATGCTGCAGCACTTGCAGATGCCGTTGCACTTGGCGTCGCACTTGGTGTCGCAGTCGGCGCAGAGATGGCGTAGAACGCCGGAGGACTTTCCTGGATCCAGCCCTGTGGGGCGATGGTGAGGTACTGGCTGATCCGCATGAACGAGCCCGCGGCGGTTGACGGGATCCGCACTTGTGAGTCCGTCAGGCGAAGGTTGCGCGGCAGGTTGTAACTCTCGGGCTGCCCCGAGCACGCGGCGCCATTGCTGGGTACGTAGCACACGACTAGTCGGCGTGGGTTGACCGATTCGCCGGCTCGCAAGTTCCCATTCGTGGTACTCCGCGCGTACACGGTCGTGCCTGCGACCAGCGGACCGCCATCACGCGAGGTGACGATCGGTGTGTTGGCCGTGGGTGCCGTGGACGGGTCGGCAGGAACCGATGCGACAGGCCTTACTGAGCCGGAAGCCGCTGATGTGATCGACTGAGTGTTCACCGTGGCCTTGACGGTGAAGGTGTAGTCCACACCGTTCCGTAAGCCCGTCACCACGCAGCGCAGGCGACCTCGCACGGTGCACTCACGGGAATCGGGTGTTGATGTCACGGTGAAGGTAGTGGCGCGCACAATCCTGTCGCGCAGGACGCCGGTCGGATCCTGGAGATTCGGGTAGTCCCAGGTGACCATCACCGAGCGGTCGCGTGGAGTCGCCGTGATGCCAGTCGGCATCATCTGGTCTCCGAGGCCGACTACTTTGAACACACTCCACGTGCCCCGGACGTTGTACGCATAACTGTCGGTCTTGATCGTTCCGCCGGCGTAGTAGTCCGCGGCCACCAGAATGCTTTGCGCGAAGCAGATGTAGCTTCCCTGGGCTCCGAGCTTGTTCCGCGGAAATTCGTACTCGCGGATTCCGTATCGCACATTCGTCGCCTGTAGCTGGCCGTCAAGGCATTGGCTGGTGGTGGATACGCGCCAGCGCAAGGTCCGTGACTCGCCGCGGTTCTCCCACGCACCCGAATCACTCGGTGCCGCGACCGTGGCCATGTTGAGCAAGATCGTGTTGTGATTCACTCGGCAATTCGCGTCGATGAAGGCCTGCCGATCCGCAGCTGGCCCGGTCCAACCACCCTCAGTCACATCCGGCGTGCAGTAGGCAGCGCCGCTGGCATTGGCACTGTTGACGCCCACTCCGGTGGCCAAGCCCTTAGGCAGAACAGAGCTGACTCGACCCCAATTGCTGGGCACGCGTGCCGCGTAGGTCTCTGCCCATTGCGGAAAGGCCGGAGGAGCCTGGATGTGCAGGCTCATCGGCACGTCGTAGGACGTTGGCCCCTCGAATTCCGCGTGGGCCACATGCGAACCGCCCAGTGTGAGTGTCGTGCCGATGGCGAGGCCGATGACTGCTGAAGTGATCTTGCGCATGCTGCATCGTGGACCGTGTGGAGGTAGTCGCGCATGCAATTCGGGAGAAATGACGTGCAGGACCCCGTGCAATCGTTAACCGTCGCGAACGACTGTTCGGCGGAGCCGAGAGGGATGAATGCCGCAGCGCCCACTCAACCAGCACTGATCAGTACCTGTAGGGGCCGACGCCCGCGGCCGATGCAGGCTAGAAGCCAGGTGAGGCCGTGGACCACGAAAGGAGTGGCCAGGGGCGGGGTCGAACCGCCGACCTTCCGATTTTCAGTCGGACGCTCGTACCAACTGAGCTACCTGGCCGAACAATCGAAGGCCAGCTTTCGCTGACCTTCGATATGGCGACCCCGACCGGGCTCGAACCGGCGACCTCCGCCGTGACAGGGCGGCGCGCTAACCGACTGCGCTACGGGGCCTTGCTTGTGGTGCGGTGTTGCGTATCCCCAACGGGATTCGAACCCGTGCTGCCGCCGTGAAAGGGCGGTGTCCTAGGCCACTAGACGATGGGGACCTGCGTCTCCGTCGACCGGGTGCCGTTGGCGACCGCATAAGCATAGGGCAGGCTCCTCGGGGAGCCAAAATGGGGCCATGGAACCCCAGGAGATGTCCCGAGATGAGTTTGAGGGGCTGGTGGCGGAGGCCCTCGACTCCATTCCTGAGGAGCTCGCCCGACTGATGAGCAATGTCGTCGTGGTCGTGGAGGACTTCGCGCCGGCCGATGATCCTGACCTCCTGGGTCTGTACTCCGGGATCCCGCTGACGGAGCGCGACGGCAGTTACGCCGGCTTCCTCCCGGATCAGGTCACCATCTTCATGGAGCCCATCCTGGCGATGTGCGCTACCAGCGATGAGGTGGTGGAGGAAGTGCGCATCACCGTCGTGCATGAGATCGCGCACCACTTCGGCATCGATGATGCTCGCCTGGAGGAGCTGGGCTACGAGTGAGCAGCGCGTCGCAGTCGGTCGATGACTGCGGCGCCCAGCCCCGACTCATCCGGCAGTACGGCGAGCACGGTGGTCAGCTGCAGGGCGTCGGCCTCGCGGAGCGCGGCATACAGCACGTGCGCGTAGTCATCGTTGGTCACTGGCGCTGAGAGACGCACCATGCCGGGGGGAGTGGGAACCGATGCGAGCGCGAGCACGCCGATACGCGCGTCGTCCGTCGGATGGCTCGATGCGAGACCTTCGCTGTCAGTGATGATCACTTCGGCTGATGGCGCGTAGTGGGAGTCAAGAGTTCCCGATGCACGCACGCTTGAGGTCATTCCCGGGATGAGCCCTGTAACGCGCGCGATGTCGTCGATAGTGACGGCACCGGCGCGAAGCAGGCGCGGAATCTCGTCGGTGCAGTCGATGATCGTCGACTCGACTCCTACTGAGCTCTCACCGCCATCGAGCACCAGGTCGTCGTCACCGATGACACCGGCGAACTCGTTGATGACGTGCTGCGCACTGGTGGGGCTCACTCTCCCGAATCGGTTTGCGCTCGGGGCAGCGAGTCCGACAGCCGGGTCGCCGGTGAGAGTGATGAGCGCTCGAATCGTGTCATCCATCAACGGATGCGAGGAGACTCGTACCGCGACGGAATCCTGGCCACCCGTGATCAAGTCGCCTGCTCGCTGGCTGCGCCTTACGACAAGGGTCATCGGGCCGGGCCAGAAGGCCGCCGCGAGTCGATGCGCGTACTCAGGAACATGCGCAGCCCATTCATCGAGGGCGAGTGAGCTCGCGACGTGCACGATCAGCGGGTGATCGGCGGGACGACCCTTTGCCGCGTAGATGCGTGCCACCGCGTGCGCATCATCAGCCCGTGCGGCCAGCCCGTAGACAGTCTCGGTCGGAACAGCCACGAGTCCGCCATCGCGTAGTCGCACGGCGGCGACGCGTGGATCGGTGATGAGCTGCATGAGGCCATTCAACCGCACAGCCAGGTGATCGGGTCAGCGACGAGGAGCAGCGACAAGCACGGGCTGGGTGCGCGAGACCACCTTGCCCCCGCGGCTCAACACCACCGAATAGGTGCCCGATGCGGGCGGGACTCCGGTGAACGCGACAGCGCCTGCCTTCGTGACCTTGCCCGACCGAATCCTCTTGCCCGCCTTGTACAGCGAGACCTGCTGGCCCTTGGCGGCGCCCGGCACCCGCATCGAGAGTGACATCGTGCCGTTCGCCGCGAGGCGCACAGCGCTAACGCTCGAGCGCACCACGGGAATCGTGTTCACGGATGACGCAGGCAGGGCAGTGGTGCTGGCGGACGCGGATTCCTGAATGACGACTTGTCCCGGCGGAGGGGTGGGCGGGTTCTCGTAGCGGTAGCCACCAAGTGCCACGGCTCGACCAACCGCGAGAGTGACGATGACGTCCTGCCACCCGGCGAGGCCGGGAGGAGTGACGGCTTCGATATTTGCCGCGTTGATCACCGTGAAGCTGGCCGACTTGCCGCCAATGGTCACCGCACTCGCGCCCCAGAAGCCGAATCCGAGAATGTTTATCGTGCTGCCACCCGTGGTCGGTCCGAAGGCCGGTCGAACCTCTCTGATGTCGGCGTCACTTCCGCCTCCGCCTCCACCACCGGAAGAGCCACCACTCGCACCGGAATTCTGATTACTCGGAGGTGCCGAACTGCTCGAAGCCGATGGGCTGGGGGTGTAAGCCGCGAAGGAGCGCGCGTAGAGCAGGTAGTTAGGGCTGCCGCTTCCGGCGCTCAGGACGACACTCGATGAGCTGGACGTGAGCGAAGTGGTTACCTGCGCGGGCGTGGCGTTCGGATTCAGGCCCAGGTAAACCGCTGCCGCACCGGCGACATGCGGCGCGGCCACCGACGTACCGCTCATGGTCGCGGTCGATGAGGGATTCGCGATTCCGTCCGACGTGATGCTCACGCCGGGGGCGAAGATGTCGACGCAGCTGCCGTAGTTGGAGAACGCGGCGCGCGTATCGGTGGAGTCGGTCGCGCCCACGGTGACCGCGGTGAGCTCGCGCGCGGGGCTGACAGTGCAGGCATCGACGTTGCTGTTGCCGGCTGCCACCACCATGGTGATGCCTGCGGCGACGGCTGCTGCGACCGCGTCGTCCATCGACTTGTTGGCTCCGCCGCCGAGACTCATGTTTGCCACGGCCGGGCTGTTCGGATTGCTCTGGTGGTCGGAGATGACCCAGTTGATGCCGGCAATCACGTCACTGGTGTAGCCACTGCCGAAGCAATCGAGAACGCGCACGGGCACGAGAGTCGCGCTCTTCGCCACGCCATAGGTAGTTCCTGCGATGGTGCCGGCCACGTGGGTGCCGTGGCCGTGGCAATCGGTTGCTACCGCGTCGTTGTCGACGAAGTCGTAGCCGGTCGTGAGTCGCGTGCTGAAGTCATTGCTCGCGTATACGCCGGTATCGATGACGTAGGCCCGAACCCCGGAGCCGGTGCCCGCCGGCGTGAAGGTCGTATCGAGGGGCAGGGAACGCTGGTCGATGCGATCGAGTCCCCAGGTGGCGCAGCCTTGGGTGCCCGAGGGTGTGCTCGTCGAGCACGGTGCGGGGCTTGTGGCGGTTGGCGAGGCGGAGGCACTAGCGGTCGGCGTTGCCGTGGGGGAGGCGCCGGGGCGAATCTCGTAGGCGTATCGACCGTTGACCGCAGGGATCGTGGAGCCAGCGGGAATCACTCGATTGGAGATGAGTGCCGCACTTCCGCCGTTGACGTAGGGATTCGGATTGCTCACTCCGCTGTAGGCGAAGCGCATGTCGTTGGCGGACCCTGCCGGATCCGCGTAGCCGATCTCGAGACCAGTGGTGGCTGTGAGAGCGTCGATGTTGTCGTAGTTGAAGATCACGTCGATGTTGCCGCCGCCACGATTGAGCAGGAGCAATTGCGCAGAGTAGTAAGGAACACTCTGGCTGTAGTGGCCGACGTTCACCCAGTTGACGCAGTAGCCATTCGTGCCGTCGAAGCTAGTGATGGGGCCGTAGGTCACGACTGAGCTAGCCGCATTTCGAGTGTCGAGATCCGTGAACACGGGCAGGATCAACGGTCGGCTCGTCGTCCGCAGGTCAATACCGGTGTAACTGGTGAAGCTCCCACCGCCGTCGTTGAACGATATGCCGCCATTGTTGTTGATCAGGATCTGGTTGTAGCTGGTGCCGAACCAATTGACGTTGAAGCCGAGGCTCACGGCTGAGGTGCCGATGTCATCTCCGCGCGGAAGGCTGTAGGTCGCGCACCCGGCATCGCTGATGACAGCGCCACTGGAGATCGCGACCGGCTGATCCACTTCGACGCTGACGACACTGTCGTCGGCGCGCAGGGCCGTGGCATCCGCAGGCGTCATCTCCACGGCGAGACCGTCGAGTGCCTTGTCGTACGTGGCGGTGACGATGCCGCCAGCCTCAGTCACGGCATTCGCGACATCGGCCTGGGTGCCGGGGTCGACCGTGACGATGTAGCGCTGGAGGTCGGATGAAGCCGACTCGGGTGCGGGTGACTCGGTCGGAGACGCCGAAGGCGTCGCTGCAGCGGTCGGCTGATCAAGCGGATCAGCGGCTGCCGAGCTCGCCCAGAATGACGCGGCCACGACTGAGAGCGCTACCAGGGCAGCCGAGACGCCCTTCACTGCTCCGTGCCTCATGCCGCTCCCTGTACTCACTTAATAAGGATGCCTCAACTCTGCTCGGTCATTTGACCATCCCTTGGACTCCCCGACCAGGCGAGAGGTTCCCGTCAGGTCATGCGCATGTAAGGGGAGGGTTAGGTCTGCCCGGAAGGGGGTTTGACGGGAAGACGTGCGGGTAGATCTGGGTTCGAATGGTCGTAGCCGGCACGGGTCGGCACAAAAGGAGGACATCGTGACCACCCCCATGACCCCCGCGGGCCTGCCCGAGGCTGACCAGGCGCCTCTCGCCCAGCCCGCCCCGCAGTACGCCACCCCTGCACCCAAGAAGTCGCGCCTGGGCGCTGCCGTCATCGGTGGCGCAGCGGTGACCGCACTTCTCGGCGGTGCCGTGGGCGGCGCAGTCGGCTACGCCGTGGCCAGCAACAACTCGACCACCGCCGCAGCATCGTCCGCGACACCGACGGCAGCCGGAGACGTGGGCGCGAATCTGGCAACCGTGACCGGCAACTCCGTCGTAGATCTCGCCGCGGCCGTTCAGCCCGCGGTGGTGCAGCTTGATGTGTCGGGCACTGACGGCTCGGGCACCGGCTCAGGCTTCGTCATCAGCCCCGACGGCTACATCGTGACGAACAATCACGTGGCCGGGCCGGCGGGAACCGACGGCAGCATTGACGTTACCTTCGCTGACGGAAAGACGGCGACGGGCAAGCTCGTCGGAGCGAGCCCGGATTACGACCTCGCAGTCGTGAAGGTCGATCGCACCGGACTCGAGACCGTTCCCATGGGCGCATCCCGCGACCTCAAGGTCGGCCAGAGCGTGATTGCAATCGGCTCGCCGCTTGGCCTTCAGGGCACGGTCACCACTGGCATCGTCAGTGCACTCGATCGTCCCGTTACCGCAGGCGAGGCCGAGGGAGACACCTCATTCATCAACGCAATCCAGACAGATGCCGCGATCAATCCCGGTAACTCAGGCGGTCCCCTGATCAACGCCACAGGCGAGGTCATCGGCGTGAACTCGGCAATCGCGAGCATGGGAGCTGCAGCGGGCCAGCAGGCCGGCTCCATCGGCCTCGGCTTCGCCATCCCGATTGACACCGTGAAGCGGGTGACCAACGAGCTCATCAAGAACGGCTCCGCGAGCACCCCGGTGATCGGCGTGCAGCTCGACACCGGCTACACCGGTGACGGCGCCAAGGTCGGCGAGGTCACCTCCGGTGGCGCGGCCGAGGCTGCGGGCATGCAGTCCGGCGACCTCATCACCAAGATCGACGGCAAGAAGGTCGCCGATTCCACCGCACTGGTCGTCGCTATCCGGTCGAACGCCCCCGGCGACACCATCACCCTGACGATCGTCCGCGACGGCGATCAGGTGATCCAGCTTCCGCTGACCCTCAAGTCAGCCCCGAAGAGCTAGACACCTCAGGCCAGCAGCGCGCCCAGGTCGGTCCTCCTCCCGACCGGGGCGCGCTGCTTCATGTCCGGGCATTCCCGAGATGCGCGAAACGACTCACGAGGGCAGGCTTGGAGAGTGCTTCCTTCCATCCCCTCACCCCGCGGGGCACTCGACTCGACACGTGAGCAGATCGCGGCAGGGTTCAGGCGCATCGTCTCCGGTGATCCCTCCGGTGCACCCGAATGGGTGCGCGGTATGGCCGACGGTGACGACATCGGCTACTTCGGCCCGGGCTCGGCGGCATGGGCCGTCCATGGCGCGCTCCCGACAATCGTGGGCGGAATTCGCGCACTACTGATGCAGGCCCTCCATCCCGGTGCTCTCGCAGGAGTGATGCAGCACTCGCGTTACGAGGCTGATGCTCTCGGTCGCCTTGCTGGTACCACCCAGTGGCTCACCGTGGTGACCTTCGGTGACACGACGGCGGCCGATCGCGAGTGCGCACGCGTGCGCGGCATGCACCGCAAGGTGTCGGGCACGTACGACGCCGATGGTTCGGAGCGGGCCTACTCCGCGATGGATCCGGATCTGCTGCGCTGGGTGCACGTGGCCTTCACTGACTCCTTCCTTGCCACGCATCGCGTCTGGGGCGGTGCGATTCCCGGTGGCGACGACGCCTACGTCCGCGAATGGGCCAAGGCCGGGGAGCTCGTCGGCGTCGTCAACCCGCCTCGTTCGGTAGCCGAGCTCGAGCAGCAGCTTCGCGACTTCCTGCCTGACCTTCGCGGCGGAGAGGCAGCCGATCGCACCGTCGATTTCATCCGCCACGTGCCGATGCCGGTGCCGGCCCGCCCGCCGTACGCCCTTCTCTTCGCAGGAGCGGTGGCCACGATGCCTGCCGAGCATCGTGAGTTGCTCAAGCTGCCCGGCGTGCCCTTGACCCTGGCCAAGCCCGCCGTGGGCGCGATGCTCGGCACCCTCGGCCTCGTGCTGGGCCCGCATTCCCCCAGCCAGCAGGCCGCATTCACGCGCATCGATCGACTCGCCGAGGTTTCCGCGATTTGACCCTCCCCCCTTGGCGCGGGTGATGATGGAACGCATGTGGCTGGTGAGGCGTTCTGTGGGTTCCGGACTGACGGCGGGCGTGGTGGCTGTGGCCGGCGCGGGAATCCTGCTCTCGGGACTCGCAGGCCCTGCCGCTGCTGCTGCCCCAGCAGTCGACCCCACCGATTCCCCCTCGGGATCGGCATCCGCGTCTCCCACGGCTTCCGCCACCCCGACTTCCACGCCCACGGCAACTCCGACCGCATCCCCGACGCCCAGTGCCCCGGCGGCCGAGTCCGCATCACCCGCGGCCACGCCCGCCGCCTCCCCGACCGCCTCCGCCGTGCCGCTGCCCACGGAGATCGGCAGCTGGTGCCGTGCGCTGATCCCGCCCCGCTCCACGACGACCGAGAAGAAGGCGGCGTGGGCCTTGATGGGCGGCAAGGCGACCATGTCGCAGGGCGGCACCTATCTGCTCGCCGAGCATCCGAACTGGCAGCCTCAGGCGGGCACCGATACGTCTGGCGACCGCCACGTGAACTCGTTGAACTGGGCTCTTCCGTTGCTCTACCGCGGAGTTCAGGTGCAGAGCCAGCCGATGATCGATCGATTCCGCACGTTGATCACCTACTGGATCAAGGATCATCAGGGAAAGCGCGGCTACTGGGTCGATGGCTCGATCTACGGTGGTCTGCGTACCCAGACGCTCCTCTGCGCGGCCCAGACTCTCGGTGACCCGCTCATTGCCGAAGCCGCGTTGCGCGATGCGCGCACGATGATCGGCTCGCGCAACTCGCAGGGCAAGGCAGTCATCGGCTCGAACAACACTGACCTCATTCGGCAGACCGCGGCTCTGGGGGTGTACTGCTCGATCGGTGACATCGCCAATCGCGATCGCGCGTGGGGAACCGTGCTCGGGGTGACACGCGGGCTGATCCAGGA
>JBJSWO010000076.1:0-16273 GCA_046085905.1 Actinomycetes bacterium
GTTCTTGGTCGACAGGTACACCGGGTACCGGCGATCCAGCCCGTAGCGCATCGACGCGCGCGCGAAGTCGCGGATCGAGTCGTCCAGGTTGTACATCCCCATCGCAACGCCGCCGCCGGGAAAGTCGAAGACGTTGAACTCCATCGGCTCGGAGCCGTCGGCCGGTGTGAACGTGAGCGTGAGCGTGCCCTTGCCGGGGATCTTCGTGTCGGTCGCCCGGTACTGGTCGCCGAAGGCGTGGCGGCCGACGACGATCGGCTTCGTCCACCCGGGCACGAGCCTGGGGATGTTGCCGATGATGATCGGCTCGCGGAAGATCACGCCGCCGAGGATGTTGCGGATCGTGCCGTTCGGCGACTTCCACATCTTCTTCAGGCCGAACTCCTCGACACGTGCCTCGTCGGGGGTGATCGTGGCGCACTTGACGCCGACGCCGTACTTCTGGATGGCATGCGCGGAGTCGATGGTGACCTGATCGTCGGTCGCATCACGGTACTCGATACCGAGGTCGTAGTACTTCAGGTCGATGTCGAGGTACTTGACGATGAGCTCGTCCTTGATGAACTGCCAGATGATGCGGGTCATCTCGTCGCCGTCGAGCTCGACGACCGGGGTCTCTACCTTGATCTTGCTCACGAGTGTCTACCTTCTGTTGAAAAGCGTGTATTCGAAAAAGACTTACAGGTCCTTGACGTCGCCCTGCTTGGCCTTGACGGCCTCGTAGGCCTCGACGAGCAGTGCCTTCTCGTCAGCGGTCAGCGGAGTCTCGACAACCTTGCGAATGCCCTCCTTGCCGAGCTCGGCCTCGACGCCGAGGTAAGCGCCCGACAGGCCGTACTCGCCGTCGACCCAGGCGCACACCGGCATGACGGCACCGGAGTTCTCGTGCACGGCCTTGGCCATGCGAGCAGCGGCTGCCGACGGGGCGTAGTACGCCGAGCCGGTCTTGAGCAGTGCCACGACCTCGGCGCCGCCGTTGCGGGTGCGCACGACGAGTTCTTCGATCTCATCAGCCGAGAGCAGGTCGGACAGCGGCTTGCCGTCGACCTTGCAGGCGGAGGCCACGGGAACCATGGTGTCGCCGTGCGAGCCGAGGGTCAGCGTCGTGACCGAGGCGACCGGCACATTGAGCTTCTCGGCCACGAAGTGGGTGAAGCGTGCGGTGTCGAGCATGCCGGCCTGGCCGATGACGCGGGCGTAGGGGAAGCCGGTGACGATCTGGGCGAGTGCGGTCATCTCGTCAAGCGGGTTGGCCACGTTGATGATGACGGCCTCGGGTGCGTGCTTTGCGATGTTCTCGGCAACCGCGCGCATGATCTTCGCGTTGGTCTCGATGAGATCCATGCGGCTCATGCCGGGCTTGCGCGGCAGGCCTGCAGTGATGACGACGATCTCGGAGCCTGCGATGACCTCGTAGCCCTCACCGTTCGGGCCGGTGGTCTGGCCGACGACCTTGGTCTCGAAGCCTTCGATCCAGCGCGACTGGTTGAGGTCGAGGGCCAGGCCCTCCGCCTTGCCGTCGACGACGTCGGTCAGGACGACCGTGTCGAAGATGTCGTACTCGGCGAGCCGCAGAGCGGTCGTCGAACCGTAGAAACCTGCACCGATGACCGTGACCTTGCCGCTGCGTGCCATGAGGGAATAACGCCTTCCGAAAGGGGATAAAGAGAGGTAAAGCCTGCGGACGAGGATACTCCCGCCTCAGGGACCCAAATCGGCCAGATCCCCCTGGCCCGATGTGAGACGCGCCTCACCCGAGCCAGCTCAACGGCGAGCGGCAATCCACTCGTCCGACCGATTGACGAAGTCGAGGACGGCAGCCCGGATCTCCTCCTCGCGACCGGTGAAGCGCTGCTTCGGGACAGGGACGGAGAGCGCGAGCAGATCGTGATCAACCGTGCCGATCACCGCGCCCACTGCGCACACCCCGTAGGACTGCTCCTCGCGGTCGAAGGCAATGCCATCGGACGCCTTGATGCGATCGATCTCGGCGCGAACCGCTGTGGGTGTCGTCAGGGTGTTCTTGGTGAATTCCTCGAGCCGACCATTGAGCACCCGACGCAGGTCGGGCTCGGGCATGGCGGCCAGCATCGCCTTGCCGTTGGCACTTGCATGGAGGGGGAAGGAGTCGCCCACGGCGCTGACCGCGCGCAGTCGGTTGTCGGCAACCACCTGGTCGACGAAGACTGCACGATCACCTTCCAGCACCGAGAGGTCAACGGTTTCGCCGATCTCGTAGCTGAATTCGACGAGCAGCGGATGCAGATCGAGCCAGGCGTTGCGTCTCGCCGAGGAGGCCAGTCGCACCAGCTCGGGACCGAGGCGGTAGCGACCGCGGGGGCCCATCGAGACCACCAGGCCCTCGGCCTCGAGCGCCACCAGAAGTCGGCTGACAGTGGAGCGTGCGAGGTTCACCTTCAGGCCGATTTGCGGCTGGCTCAACCCTTCGGGATGACCGTGCAACAACCGCAGGATGTCCGCAGCACGTGCGAGAACCTGAATCCCGCTCCTGTTTGCCGCCGACTCCGAGTGAATCGTCATGACTCTGCACCGTTCCAGATCCGAACGAAATCGACGAGGCGGTCGTTGGCCTCTGGTTCACCTACCGTGATACGCACCCCTTCGCCAGGGAATGGGCGGACAGATAGGCCGTGGCTCTCGCACCCCTGTGCGAAATCCACCGTGCGTTCCCCAAGTCGCAACCATAGAAAATTTGCCTCGGACTCGGCTGGCGCAAGCCCCAGGGAGATGAGGGCTGTCCGAATCCTGCTTCTCTCGTGAACGATCTTCCGCACTCTTTCGAGAAGTTCGTCCTCCGCATCCAGGGATGCGATCGCGGCTGCCTGGGCAATGCTGTTGACGCCGAAGGGAACCTGCACCTTGCGCAAGGCGTCGGCAACAGGCTCATGAGCCACGCAGTACCCCACGCGGAGTGCTGCCAGGCCATAAGCCTTCGAGAATGTTCGGAGCACGGCGACATTCGGATGCGCACGGTAGAAATCGAGACCGTCAGGTATGAGGTCCGGATTGACGAATTCGCAATACGCCTCATCGATGACGATAAGGAGATCCTCCGGGACTGAAGTGATGAATCTCTGGATCTCCTCACGACCAACGGCGGTACTGGTCGGATTGTTCGGATTGCATATGAGCGCTATTCGCGTGGTCTCATCGACAGCACGCGCCATGGCTCCGAGATCGTGTCGGTCGTGTTGATCAAGGGGAACTCGTTGCGCGGTCGCCCCCACTATCTGGGTAAGAATCGGGTATGCCTCGAAGGATCTCCAGGAGAACAGGACGCCGTCGCCTGGGCCGGCGGAAATCTGGACGAGCTGTTGAAGCAGGCCGACACTCCCCGTGCCCACAGTCACGTCGTTGAGGGGTACTCGGAATCGGTCGGCAAGCGCGTTGATAAGTCTCGTCGAGGAATAGTCGGGGTAGCGATGGAGCTCGCTGAGAGCGGATTCTGAGGCCTTCAGGACAGACGGCAGTGGATCGTGGTGGTTCTCGTTACTCGAGAGCTTGAAGACGGGCACCCCGTCGATCGCACGTGGTGGTTGCCCGGCCTTGTACGAGGGGATCCCGCTTAGGGTGCCCCGTAGTCGCACTTCACTCACACGAACCCCTTCCTTCCTTCTTCTCAGATGCGGCAAACCCTTGACGCAGCCTAGCGACACGGTAGAGTTCTGCCCACATCGTGAGATTTATGAACCGTATTGCGGGATTCCTGACGCCAAACTTCGGTGGGAGACAGTCGTGCCAAGTATGCCTACCTGGAGCCCCACAGAAGAGTCGGCCGCACAGACACGACTCGCCGAATTCGAGCGGGAGGTCCGCCATTCGGCGCTTCTCGACGGCACGGTGCCCCTTCACGAGTGGTCAGTCACCGACCTGAACGGCTTTTGGTCAGCCGTGTGGGACTTCTTCGGCGTCGTAGGCGAGAAGGGTCACGTGGCGTACCGAGATTCAGTACTGCCTGAAGCAGACTTCTTCCCCGATGCCCGGCTCAACCTCAGCGAGAACCTGCTGCGCGACTGGCCCGCGGCTGGACCGATTCGCGTCGTGGCCTCAGGTGAGGCTGACCGCGGAATCGAGGTCATGCATGAGTTGACGCGCGAGGAGTTGACTGCGCAGGTGGCACGGTGCGCGGCCGCGCTGCGAGCACGCGACGTCCGGCCCGGTGACCGCGTGGTCCTGATCTTGCCCGTAGGTGTTGATGCGCTGGTGGCAAATCTTGGCGCACTGGCGATCGGGGCAGTGGTGAGCAGCGTTTCACCAGAATTCGGTGCGCCCGCCATTCTTGACCGCATCGGGCAACTAGACCCCACCGTCATCGTCGCCGCCGACAGTTATGACTGGAATGGCAAGCACTTCGATCGAACTCTGAATATCGCGGAAACGATCGATGGCCTTCCGAGTCTGCGTCACTTGCTTCTCGCTCCCGCGCCCGCTGATGCCACCGGGGGCGAGTCTGTGCGCGCAGCTGCCCGGTCGCTCACACGCCGATCAATCGCTGTCAGCGTGCTCAAGGATGCACTGCACGAATTCTCGGAGGCCACTCCGAGCTATGAGCGATTGCCTTTCGACCACCCGGCGTACGTGCTCTTCTCCTCAGGGACCACTGGCAAACCCAAGTGCCTAATCCACCGCGCAGGCGGAGTGCTTCTCAAGCACCTCACCGAGATTGGACTTCATGCGAATTGCGGTCCAGGTGATCGAATGATGTTCTATTCCACGACCAGCTGGATGATGTGGAATTGGCAAGTCAGCGCATTAGCGACGGGTGCCTCCTTAGTCATGCACGACGCGGCAGCGAACTTTCCCGACATCCTCGGGGTTTTCACCGCAGCACGCATCAACGGCGCAACCCACGTTGGCGTAGGCGCCAGGCTTCTCGATCAGATCCGTCACGACGGCCACGATCTGCTGCGTGATGGGCCACTACCCGAGCTTCGCATGATCCTGGTCACTGGTTCTCCGCTTTCGGAGAGCACCGCACAGTGGCTCGCCGATCAACTGGGTCCCCAGGTGATGATCAACCCCATCTCCGGAGGCACGGACCTCGTGGGCGTCTTCGTCGGCGGCGACCCGACAAGGCCCTTTCACGGCGGGGAGATGACCGGACCCAACCTTGGTTGCGCGATTGATGTGCTCGACGAAGACGGTAACCATATTCCGCCCGGGGGAAGTGGCGAGCTCGTCTGCCTGAAGCCCTTCCCCACCGTTCCTCTGGGTATCTGGGGAGACGATGATGGAAGCCGGTTCAGAGGAACGTACTTCGACACCTGGCCAGGCATCTGGGCCCACGGTGACCACGCCTCCTGGACAATCAATGGCGGAATCACCATCCACGGCCGGTCCGATGCCACCTTGAATTCTGGCGGAGTCCGCATCGGCACCGCCGAGATTTACGCTGCTATCGAAGATTTTCCCGAGATCACCGATGCGATCGCCTTCGGTCAGGAATGGGAAGAGGACACCCGCATCGTCCTGATCATTGCCCTCGCTCCTGCTTCATCACTCGACGACGATCTACGCATTCGCATCAGGTCGGCACTCCGAACGCGGTGCTCACCGCGCCACGTACCCACCGTGATCGCAGGTGCGACTTCAATCCCGCGCACTCGAACCGGAAAGCTCGCCGAGGTTGCCGTGCGCGATGCCGTGAACGGCAGACCTGTGAAGGGGCGCGAAGCTCTGGCTAATCCGGAGAGCCTCGATGAGATTGCCGCGCTCCCCGACCTGCGCCGTTGAGCCCGACGAGATCAACGCATTAACGACTCGGCAGTCTCAGGATGCGCTCGGTCTCCTCGACCGAGGCTATCGGAAGGTCAAGAGAGCGGGCCAGCGCGGCTGTGCGGGCGACCAGCGGGGTGTTGCCCTGGGCGAGCTCGCCCTTGCGCAGGTAGAGGGTGTCCTCGAGGCCCGCGCGGGCATTGCCGCCGAGGGCCAGGCCGATGCCCGTGAGCTGCAGGTTCGCCTTGCCGATGGCGATGATCTGCCAGATGCAGTCCTTGGGAAGCCTCTCGACCATCATCACCAGGTTCTGGGGCGTGGCCGAGGCCCCGCCTGCGACGCCGAGCACGATAGAGAACTGCATCGGCTCGGCCAGTAGGCCCTCGTCGTACAGGCGCATGACGGCGTCGAGATGACCGGTGTCGTAGACCTCGAGCTCGGGCTTGATGTCGAGCTCGCGCATGCGAGCAGCAAGTCGACGCACGCCATCGGGTGGATTGCGGAACTCACCCTTGCCGAAGCTCATCGAGCACGGATTGAGGGTCGCCATGCGCGGGCGCAGCTCAACCATCTTCTCGCGATCCTCGAAGTCGACCGAGAGGCCGACGCCAGTGGAAAGCTGGATGTGAATCGGGCACTTCTCCTCGATGAGATCCATCGTGCGACGTGCGATGTTCAGGTCGGCCGTCGGACGCTCGAACTCATCGCGCAGGTGCAAGTGTGCGACCGAGGCACCCTCCAGATACGCCGCGTACACCGCATCGGCGATCTCCTCCGGCGACGTCGGCAGATACGGGTTATCTGCCTTGGTGGCGATCGGGCCCGTAGGTGCGACAGTCAGGACAACGCTCATCAGACCGCCTTCGGCGGATTCGCGATGGACACGGCCAGCACGGCGTCGGAGTCCGACTCATTGACAAGCCGACGATGATCGCCCTTCGCCAGGTGCACGGAGTCGTACTGCGTCAGCGGGATGACCTCGTCATTGCAGTACAGCACGAGGTCACCGCTGACCACCAGGTAGATCGACTCCCCCATGACCTCCGACGGGCCCGCCGATGATCCGGGCGGGTACACCGACAGACCGAGCCAGAAGCCCTCGGTCTCGCCGAGTTCCATTCCCTGCAGGCGGCGGGTGTCGACGCCCTCATGGAAGGGCGGGCTGTAGGGCACGGCATCGGCGTGTTTGGTGACGCGCATGTCAGTTGTTGCCCGTCTCGATGCGGTACGTGCCCTTCGGATCGGTGATGGCAACGAGGCGGACGATGCAGCCATCGCCACCGCGCCAGCGCCACGGGAATGCCGCGAAGGTCACGCGCTTGCCGGTGACCTTGTCGACGTCGCCGCCGACATTCTCGAAGCCGTAGATGCCGTGGGTGAGGATCTCGCGGTGGCAGGGCTCCCACAGGGCGAACTCATCGGCGACCTTCTTGCCGGTCTCCGCCTCGTACTCCTCGCATGCCCAGGGCAGCAGGCCGCCCTGCGCCTTCGAAGGGCCGTGCGGGCCGATGGCCGTGGCGAGCGGATGATCAAGAGCCTGAGTGTCGGTGCCGACGGCCTTGACGCCCTTGGAGACGAACCACTCACCGGCCTCCTTGTAGAAGCCCGGGCTGTAGGCGTAGTACTCGGCGCTGTCGGCGTACTTGTGGTGCCAGCCGGTGTTGACGATCACGATGTCGCCGGGGCGCACGGGAGTCTTCTCGGCGGCCTTCTCCAGGTGCTCGGGCATGATCTTCTCCCACTTGCCCATGGGCACATCGAGCACGACGCCGGTACCGAAGAAAGCGCTCAGCGGAATCTCGTCGAGAAGCGGAGTGCCCTCGACCACGTGACCCGGCGCATCGATATGCGTGCCGGAGTGCATGACGGTAGTGATCTTCTGGGTCAGCACGCGGCTCTTCGCCATACCGTGCAGGCGCTCGATCTTGACGTCCTCGAAGTAGGGCCAGCATGGCTGTCCCAGGCCCCAGGAGTGGGAGAGCTCGACGAACTCCAGCTGTGATTCTGCGTCGCCAAGCGGCCAGGTGTAGGTCATGACAGTCCTTTCGATACGGGTGATGTGTGGTTAAGCCGTGTGCTGCCGTGCGGAGAGTTGCGAGGAGACATGTGCGGAGAGTCGTGCGGCGGCGGCCTCGCGTGAGCCGGCGGGCCAGTCAAGGAATCCCGAGCCCGTCTTCGCGCCGAGATCGCCCGCAGCGACGAGTTCCCTCAGGTGAGCACTCGGGAACGGGTCGCTGTTGATGCTGGGAAGAACCTGCTCGTGGATAGCCAGCGTGAGATCAAGCCCGACATAGTCGGCGTTCTCGATCGGGCCCATCTCGGCAAGGCGGAGGCCGATGGTGTTGCGCACCACGAGATCGACGGTCTCGGCATCGCATACGCCGGAGGCGACTAGGTCGATCGCCTCGCGCCACAGCGCATGCTGCAGGCGATTGCCGACAAAGCCGGGGACATCGCGCTCCACGCGTACGGGGAGCTTGCCCGCGCGAGTGAGCGCCTCGACGCAGCGATCCATGGCCGCATCGCTCGTGCCCTCGCCGCGGATCACCTCGACGATCGGGATGAGATCCGGCGGATTCCACCAGTGCATGCCGATGCAGTTCGAGGTGTCGGCGAGCTCCGAGGCGATTGCCGTGATCGGGATGACCGAGGAGTTGGTGGCGAGAATCGCGTCGGGATTGGCTGCTCGCATGATTGCGAACACCTCGCGCTTGATCTCGAGATTCTCGACGATTGCCTCGATCACGAGATCGACGCCGGCGACAGCGCTGGCAATGTCGGAGTCAGTCGACAGCGCAACCTCGCCGGAGCACATCGCCGTCGCGTCAGCGAGCGCCGCCGGAAGCACATCAGCATTGGCATCGGTCAGCACCGCGCGAAACCCTGCGCGGGCCATGACACCCGCAATGCGACGACCCATCAGCCCGGCGCCCACAACGGCGACGGACTCGATCGGGGTCGAGGCGGAGGTCAGCACGCCGTGTAGCCGCCATCGAGGTAGAGCACCTGGCCGGTCATGAAGGTCGACGCATCACTGAGCAGGTAGATCAGCGCTCCGACGAAATCCTCGGGCTCGGCAAAGCGCTTGAGCGGGATGCGCGCGAACATCGCCTCGCGGGTAGCGCGGCCCTTCTCGTCATCGGCATACATCCATGCGGTGAGCTCGGAGCGGAACACCGTGGGCGCGAGCACGTTGACGCGCACCTGCGACGGGCCCCACTCGGCCGCCAGGGTCTTGCCCAGCAGGTCGACAGCAGCCTTCGACGGGCAGTACGCCGTGTAGCCGGCGGGATGGCCGAGCTTTCCGCGAGTCGAGGACACGAGCACGAGCGAGCCGCCGGTGCCCTGCTCCAGCCACACGCGGCCCGCGGCCTGTGACATCAGCCAGGAGCCCTTGACGTTGGCGTCCATCACAGACTCCCAGTCGGCAACGTCCATGTCGGTGATCATCGCGACCTTGTTCATGCCCGAGGCAACGAGCATGCCGTCGAGCTTTCCGAAGGCTGAGACCGCAGTGTCGACGATGGCCTTGGCATCCTCGGGAGTATCGGGGCGGCGGACGCAGATGGCGGCGCCGGCGCACTCCGGATGTGCGGCGAGCTCCTCGAGGGCCTCGCGATTGCTGCCCGCCAGGGTCAGCCTGGCGCCGGCTGCGCCGAGGCCCTTGGCGGCCTCACTGCCCATGGCGCCGGAGGCACCCGTGATGATGATCGACTTCCCGGCGACGGAGAACCGGGCGGTGGGGTCTGCGGTCATGACTCGGGACCATACGTGTGCTAGATGACGCAGTCAAGGGTTTTTCCCATATCGCGGGATGACCGTCCTACTTTGTGGGAATTAAGGGACCTTTCCGCCCAACACCCCTTCTCTACGGCATCAGGAAGGCCTCAATGGCCGGGAGAACTGCATGTGGGTCCTCTATGCAGGCCAGATGACGACCCGAGATTCTCATCAGTTCCGAGTGGGGGATCTCGTTCGCGATGAACTCTCCCTGCTCAGGCCCAGTCGAGGGATCTTCCTCGGCCACAATCACGAGGGCTGGTGCGGTGATCGAGGCGAGGTCATCACGGAGATCCATCGCCCCCACCGCCATCGCGCAGCCCGCGTAGCCGTAGGGGTCGGTCCCGAGAAACTGGTCGCGAATCAGCGCCAATTCAGGTGTGTCGGCTGCGAGAAACTCCGGGGTCAACCATCGCTCCAACGTGGGCGCCAGAATTGCCGCCATCCCTGCGGAACGGACCAGTGCCGCCCGATCGATCCACGTCTGCAGCGGAGGCATGTGCGCAGAAGTGCAGGCCAGGACCAGACGCCTGATCCGTGAAGGATGATGCGCGGCTAACCACATTCCGACCATTCCGCCCATCGATACTCCGCAGTAGTCGGCGCACGCAATGCCCAGGGAGTCCATCAGCTCGAGTGCATCGGCGGCGAGCTGCTCAAGCGTGTAATCGCCCTCGGGCACCGGTGACTGACCGTGACCGCGGTGGTCATAACGGATCACGCGATGCCCATCAGCGAGCTCGCCCGCAATCCTCGCCCACAGGCGTTGATCGGTACCGAGTGAGCTTCCCATCAGCAGTGGGAAGCCCTCGCCCTCGACGGAATGCGACAGTGCGACCATGACGCCCCTTAGCTCGGCGCCGGGACCCAGAGGCTAAAAATCCCCAGGCCGATGCCGAGGATCCCGAGCACGATGACATCGACTCGGCGCGAGCGCACGACAAGGAAACCGGCCTCGCGACCGGGAAGCATCATGCGCAGGAAGAAGGCAAGGATCACGCTGGCGGCCAGCAGCACGGAGCCCCGACGGAAGTGATCCGTCGCGATCAGCACCAGCGAGAGCCCGACCAGCGCGAGCACCAGGGTGATCGGCCACTGCCGCACCCACCAGCGCCGCTCCGGCGAATGGTTAGGCGAGCCCTGGGCAGGAGTCATGTCGGTGTCGAGCGGCGCTACTGCGCGCTGCGCT
Organism: Actinomycetes bacterium; assembly: GCA_046085905.1. GTDB lineage: Bacteria > Actinomycetota > Actinomycetes > S36-B12 > S36-B12 > CAIKZY01. The sequence goes on from JBJSWO010000076.1 coordinate 10,706, forward strand.
CCGCAGCCTCGACGACATTGGCGAGCAGCATCGCGCGGGTCATCGGGCCGACGCCACCCGGCATCGGCGCGACGAAGCCTGCGACGTCCTTCACGTCGGGAGCGACATCGCCGACGAGACCTGCCTCGGTGCGGGTGATGCCGACATCGAGAACTGCAGCGCCCGGCCGGACATCCTCGGCCTTGATGATGGCCGGCACGCCGGCGGCTGCGACGATGATGTCGGCGCGACGGAGTTCAGGGGAGAGATCACGAGTGCCCGTGTGGCAGAGAGTGACGGTCGCATTCTCGGAACGACGCGTGAGCAGCAGGCCGAGAGGGCGGCCCACGGTGACTCCGCGGCCGACGATCACGACATGCGCGCCATCGATCGCGACGTCGTAGCGACGCAGCAACTCGACGATGCCGCGCGGCGTGCAGGGCAGAGGTGCATCAGTACCGAGCACCAATCGACCGAGGTTGGTCGGGTGCAGGCCGTCGGCATCCTTGTTCGGGTCCATCAGCTCGAGAACCGAGTTCGAGTCGAGGTGCTTGGGCAGCGGCAGCTGGACGATGTAGCCGGTCACTGCCGGGTCAGCGTTCAGCTCGGCGATCCTCGCGTTCACGGCATCCTGAGTGGAGTCGGCCGGCATGTCGACTCGAATCGACGCGATGCCTACCTCGGCGCAGTCCTTGTGCTTGCCGCCGACATAGGCGTGACTGCCCGGGTCATCACCCACGAGCACGGTGCCCAGGCCCGGGTAGATGCCCTTCGCATTGAGTGCGGCCACGCGAGTGGCCAGCTCGGCCTTCACGGCAGCGGCAGTGGCTTTTCCATCGAGAATCGTCGCGGTCACCCGCCTATTCTTTCGCAGGTCAGCAGGCGCCGTTCAGGGGGGCCCTGCGCTGGAGGGAGCCCACGGCCACCGCCACGAGAGTCATGATCACGCCGATGACGAGAGTGGTGGTGACACTCGTGCCGACCACCGGAACGAAGAGATCGAGTGCCAGCCCTGCCGTGAGCTGCCCGGCGATGGAGATGAGCGCGAAAACGAGCACTCCGAGGCGTGGAACCCCCCAGGAGGCGGTCGAGATGAACGTGACCCCCATGATCCCGCCGAGGAACATCCACCACGGCCCCGCGGTCGGGAACTGTGCCGTGGCTCCCATGAAGAGGACGCCGACGAGCGATGCGAGGAGGAGGATGGCAGTGCCGAAGAAGAACGCTACCCACGTCGAGGCGAACGGCTGACGCGCCGCTGCGCTGGTGCGCCCGTTCAGTGCCTGCTGCACGGCGACGGCAGCACCGGCGAACAAGGCGAGGAAGATCGCGTAGTAACGAGTATCTCCACCCCCCAGTCTGCCTGACACCGCGACGATCACCGCAGCGATGGCAATCACGGCGGAGAGCACCCGACGTGGGGTGATCTGCTGACGACCGATCGGGCCGAGCCCGAAGTGATCGACCAGCAGAGAGTTCAGCGTCTGCCCCGCGACGATGCCGACGGAGAACATCGCCACACCGATGAGTGCCACCGAGAAACTCTGGGAGGCGACGAAGATTCCCCCGATGATGCCTGAGGGTATTGCCCACCACGGCAGTGTGCGATCGCGCAATGACGCGATGATCCGCCCGAGACCTGATTGCATCGACTTCGAGAAGATCATCGCGATCGAGATGATGACGAACCCGGAGCCGAAGGAGATGAGCGCCGCCTGCACGCCGTTACCGGTGTGCTGAGTCAGCTCGCCATTCGCCCGAGCCTGAATGGCGACACTGAAGCCGCCGAAAATCCAGATGACGAAGAAAGTGCCGAGACCCAGATGCCGGCGGGTGGTCACCTAGTTCAGCCGTTGTAGCGGGCGAGCAGCTTCGCGAAGGTGGAATCCTGCGTGCGCTTCTGCGCTGCGGTGATCGGCTTCGGCGAGTCGATGGTCAAGGACTCTGTCGCATTGCCCACCCGAGCGGTCAGCTTACGCAGGTAGGCATTGGCATACATGGTCTTGGCTCCCGCCTTGGACGTCGCCTTGAGAGTGGCAACGATGACGCCGTCCTTCACCTTGGCCGTGACCGTGGTGGTGCGTGCCGGGATCGTGATGTTGTCATCGCCCTTGGTGGTCGTGGCCGAGCCTTGGCACTTCGACAAGGACTTGGTCATCTCACCGAACGCCTTGGCGGCCTGAGCCTTGGACTTGTAGACGGCAATCGACTGATTCCAGCTGATTCCCGAGGAGTAGTCGAGGCTGGAGAACATGTCGAGCTGATCCTCGAATGTGGTCTCGGGATCGTTGTAATCAGCCGCGAAGCAAGCAGAGCTGAACGATCCGCCCTTCTGGACGTTCGTGAAGGAGGAAGCCTCCGGGGTGCCGTAGGACGACGGCAGATCGCTGGCCTGCAGGAGCATGGCGTTCTGAGCCGGGGTCGGGTCAGCTGCGAGGGCCGGTGCGGCCAGAGCGGTGACGGCCACGGCAGCAGCAGCGAGGGACACGGACAGTCGGGTGCTCAGGAGTCGGCTCATGCTGCGATCCTAGTGAAAGAAGTGACGCGTGCCGGTGAGGTACATGGTCACGCCGGCTGCCTTTGCCGCCGCGATGACCTCCTCATCACGCACCGAGCCACCGGGCTGCACGACTGCCGAGACCCCGGCATCGAGGAGAACCTGAAGTCCGTCGGCGAACGGGAAGAACGCATCGGATGCCGCGACCGAGCCCTTGATGCGGTCGCCCGCGCGATCGACGGCGAGCTTCGCCGAGTCGACGCGATTGACCTGGCCCATGCCCACGCCGACCGCAGCGCCCTCCTTGGCCACGAGGATCGCATTGGACTTCACCGACCGGCAGGCGCGCCAGGCGAACTCGAGATCAGCCAGGGTCGCGGCGTCGGCGGCCTCACCGCAGGCGAGGGTCCAGGTCGAGCTGTCGTCGCCTGAGGCGTCGACCGCATCGACGTTCTGCTGCAGCATGCCGCCACTGATGATGCGCATCTCGCGCACGCCGGCAACGGGCGGCTCGACGATCAGTACGCGCAGGTTCTTCTTCGCGCTCAGGATCTCGCGAGCCGCGGGCTCGACCGCAGGGGCCACGAGAACCTCGGTGAAGACATCGCCCATGGCGGTGGCCATCTCCGCGGTGACCGGGCGATTGGCAGCGACCACGCCGCCGAAGGCGGACACGGGATCGGTGGCGAACGCCTTGCGGTAGGCATCGGCGACATCGGAACCGACGGCGATGCCGCATGGGTTCGCGTGCTTGATGATCGCGACGGTCGGCTCAGCGTGATCGAAGGCCGCGCGACGGGCAGCATCGGCATCGACGTAGTTGTTGTACGACATCTCCTTGCCCTGCAGCTGCTCTCCCGCCGCGAGCCCGGTTGCCGCACCGGCATTGACGTAGACCGCAGCCTGCTGGTGCGGGTTCTCGCCGTAGCGCAGGACGTTCTCGCGCTGCCAGGCCGCACCGGCGAAGGCCGGGAAGCCGGAGGCATCGGGGCTGACGACGGTGCCGAGCCAGGTGGCGACGGCGATGTCGTAGGTGGCGGTGTGAGCGAAGGCCTCAGTGGCGAGCGCCGCGCGCTGCTCGAGAGTGAATCCCTCCCCCGCGACAGCCGCGAGCACGTCGGCATAGCGCGCAGGCGAGGTGACGACAGCGACGTTGGCGTAGTTCTTGGCCGAGGCACGCACCATCGCCGGGCCACCGATGTCGATCTGCTCGACGCAGTCATCGATGCCGGCACCGGAGGCAACGGTCTGGGTGAAGGGATAGAGGTTGACCACGACGAGCTCGAAGGCCGCGATACCGAGCTCATCGAGCTGCTGCCTGTGCGAGTCCTTGCGCAGGTCGGCGAGCAGGCCGCCGTGGATCTTCGGGTGCAGGGTCTTCACGCGACCGTCGAGGCACTCGGGGAAACCGGTGACATCGGGCACCTGCGTCACGGCGAACCCGGCGTCAGCGATCGTCTTCGCCGTGGAGCCGGTCGACACGATCTCGACGCCGGCGGCCGACAAGCCGGCAGCCAGCTCGAGCAGGCCCGACTTGTCGTAGACCGACACGAGTGCGCGGCGGATAGGACGAGTGCTCATTGCTGTGCTCCGATCAGTTGCGTGACAACGTCGACGAGGAGTCGACGCTCGTGAATCTTGATGCGCTCGTGCAGGGATTCCTCGGTGTCATCGGGCTCGATGACGACCGCGGCCTGGGCGATGATGCGGCCCGTGTCGACACCCTCGTCGACGAAGTGCACCGTGCAGCCGGTGACCTTCACTCCGTAGGCCAGGGCATCGCGTACGCCGTGCGCACCGGGGAAGGCAGGCAGGAGTGCGGGGTGCGTGTTGATGATGCGCCCGCGATAAGCCTCGACGATCTCGGCGCCGATGATGCGCATGAAGCCTGCGCTGACGATGAGATCAGGCTCGACGGCGCGAATCGCGGCGAGCAGCCCGGCATTCCAGTCGGCGCGAGTCTCGAAATCTCCGGGGCTCACGGTGAAAGCGGGGATACCGGCCTCGGTTGCACGCTGGAGGGCGAAGGCCTCTGCGGTGTCGGAACCCACGGCCACGACAGCCTCGCCGGCGGGTGAATCGAGGAGTGACTGCAGCAGGGAGCCTGAGCCGGAGGCCAGAACCAGGATGCGCGAGGTCACTGCCCAAATCTATCGGTCGGCGCTCACGCCACCTGCTCCGCATTGATCTGGCGGAAGACGTGCGCGCTCACGAGCAGGGAATACGGCAGGAGCACCAGGGTCAGCACCCCGAACAGGATGCTGCCGATCAGCATGGTGCCGACGATGAACACCGTCAGGATCAGCATTGGCACGAGATTCGACCGTGCGGCACGCGCGCTCGCCCTGAGTGCCTCGCCGACCGACATGCCGCGATCGAGGATGTAGAACGGGGTGAGCTGGAAGAACAGGATCACCACGATGCCCGGCAGCAGGCACAGGCCGAGTCCGACGATCGTGGCAATGCTGTAGATCACGGCGAACAGCGCGAAGGCCCCGAAGTGCGCCTCGGGCAGCATGTCGGAGAGAAGCGGCTCGCGTCCGCGAGTGATACCGATCGTGGCCCGGTACACGCCGTACTTGGCGATACCGGCGAGGGCGGTGAACACCACCGACATGACCACCGTGACGAGGATCGCCGACATTGAGGAGTTGATCGCTGCCTGGCATTCGGCACTCGCGAGATCCCCGCAGTCGGCCAGGGTGCGCTCGAGCAGATCGGTGATGGGCCCGGAGCCCAGGCCCTGGATCACGTAGATGAGGAAGACGATGCCGGCCAGCCCGATCAGGATTCCGGGCTTGCGCTTGAAGGCCACGAGCCCCCAGCGGAAGGCCGCGGTGATATCTACCCGACGGGCAGGCGTGGCGTCACTCATCAGTGGTCTCCGAGATCTTGGGCAGGACGATGACTTGGGTCGAACTCTGGTCGAGCACGCTGGACGGCGTGATCGACGACTCCTCGATCCGCTCCGCGACGGGAAGCTCGATCACCGCAGGGTGCTCAGGACTCTGAGTCTGCTCTGCGATCTCGTCGATGATGATCGTCTCGATCAGCGGCCGACGCCCGAAGGCCAGCACGACCGGAATCGAGCC
>JBJSWO010000077.1:0-3210 GCA_046085905.1 Actinomycetes bacterium
CTCGCGACCACGGATCCGCTCACCGGGCTGCTGAGTCGCACCGGACTTCTCGGGCTGCTGCCGGGTACCGCCGCGAATGCCCGACGCACGGATCAGTGGATCTGCGTGATTCTCGTCGACATCATCGATCTTGCTCGCGCCAATTCGAACTATGGGCTCGCCTACGGAGATACGGTCCTGCGCGCGGTGGCCGACGCGGTGCGCAGCACCGTGCGCGAGGGGGATCTCGCGTCTCGGTGGGCTGGTGACGACTTCGTCGTGGCCGGGCCGGGCAATACTCCCGATGCCGACAGCATTCGTCGACGTATCGAGGCACATGTCGCGTCCAGTGGCATTGCTCTCGGCAAGTCACCGATCAGGATGCATGTGGGAGCCGCTGCCGGGGATCCTGCGAACGTCACCTTCGAGTCATTGCTGGAGTCGGCAACCTCATCACTTGCCTAGACACGAGTCGTGCGAGATCAGCACGCAGCGTCAGGGACGATGCGGCTGGATCGCATTCGCCGGCACGCTTCCGAGGCGACCCTTCTGGTAGTCCTCGAAGGCCTCCTGGATCTCGGCCGCAGTGTTCATCACGAAGGGTCCGTAGGCCACGACCGGCTCGCGCAGCGGCACTCCGCCGATGAGGAAGACCTCGAGGTTCTCGGTGCGCGAATCCTGCTTGGCGTCAGCCGTGATCTGGATGAGGTCTCCGTTCACGAGCACGGCGAGTTGCCCCTCGGAGATGATGCGCTGCTCGGCCCCGATGGCGCCGCTGCCGGCGAGTGCGTAGGCCAGTGCATTGAAGTCGGACGGCCACGGGATCGAGATACTCGCGCCCGGAGCAACAGTCACGTGCGTGATCGCGAGCGGCGTGTGTGAGATACCGGGGCCCTGATGACCGCCCACCGCGCCGGCGAGCACTCGCACGTAGGAGCCACCATCGGCAGAGGCCACCATCACGGAGTCGTTGCCTTGGAGATCCTGGTACTGCGGCGCGATGCGCTTCTTGGTGCTCGGCAGGTTGATCCAGAGCTGGATGCCATGGAACAGGCCGCCGGACTCGACGAGTGCCTCGGGCGGAGTCTCGATGTGCAGGATGCCGTCGCCGGCGGTCATGTACTGGGTACCGCCGTCGAGAATCACGCCGCCACCGCCGTTGGAATCCTGATGCAGGAACTGCCCGTCGATCAGGTAGGTGAAGGTCTCGAATCCGCGATGCGGATGCCAGGGCGTGCCCTTCGGCTCGCCTGCGCCGTACTCGACCTCGCCCATCTGGTCCATGTGAATGAACGGGTCGAGCTGGTCGGAGGGCACGCCGGCGAAGGCGCGGCGCACAGGGAAGCCCTCGCCCTCGAAGGCGCGCGGGCCGCGGGTGACCGAGAGAACCGACCGGGAGACGGCGGTCGGGGCCGGCGCGAAGCGCGGCAGGGTCAGGGCATCGGCGGTTGCGGCAGGCATGGCCACTCCTCGTTAGTAGTTCAAGTTTCAACTACAGTAACACAGGGGACGCGGCGCGCATTCCCGGCAGCTACCGCTTGGCCCTGCGGGGGTTCGGCGCTCCGCCGCCGCGACGAGGCTCGATGCCCGCCTCGAGTACCCGCCGCTCGCGAATGCGCCACGTGCCCGAGATCCGCTCCCACCTGTCGTGATACTCGCCCCACAGGATCATGTCGGGCTTGGCCTGATCCACGAAGCGATGCCAGGCGCGCACGTAGCTCACTGCCTCGGCCGTGTGCTCACCCGTGAAGGTGATCGAAATATTCGAGATGAGATGCTGCGTGGCCTCGAATTGCGGAAGAACCTTCTTCATCCAGTCGACCACGTTCTGCGCACCATGAATATCGCCGCTGTGGGGCGAGGCGAAGACACACTCCTCGGCGAAGACACGCAGGTGATTCTCCGGTTCCAGCCAGTCAGTGGCTCGGGCATAGACGAACATCTGATCCTGGATCTCGGCGCGATCCTCGAGACGATGCATGCACGGCTCCCTTCCCTTGCCTGCGCGGATGAGTTGCACTCGAGAGTAGCCGTCGCCGCCTTCGCGAGAATCAGACTCCGTCGAGCGGACGTAGTCACCTCGATAGCCTGCTCCCATGAGCGCAACGGCAGGCACGAGTGCACGGCTCGATGCCTGGATCTGGGCAGTGCGCCTGTTTCCGACTCGCTCTGCCGCGACGGCCGCGGTCAAGGCCGGTCACGTCAAGGTGAATGCCGCGAGTGCCAAGCCGGCGCAGTCGGTGAAGGTCGGCGACACCATCCGGATCCGCGACACCCAGGGCGAGCGCATCGTGAAGGTGCTCGGCCTGCTCGACAAGCGAGTGGGCGCCCCCGTCGCCGTGACGATGTACGACGACCTGACTCCCCCGGCTCCGCCGAAGGAGGAGCGAGTCGTCACGGGCACGCGTGACCGGGGCGCCGGCCGCCCGACCAAGCGCGATCGGCGACAGGTCGAGAGATTGATGGGCCGCGAATGAGCGACGACGCGAGTGAGGCGACGGGTGACCGGCAGATCGGGGGCGAGTTCGATCGGCAGCCCGGCTGGTACGACGATGACGAGAATCCCGCCCTTCGACGGCACTGGAATGGCTGGAAGTGGGATGCCCTCGAGGTGAGGAACCCGCCCAGACCACCGTTCTGGCGTGAGCTGATCGATCTGTTCACGAAGCGCCGCCCGTAAGGGCATTCTTCGGCCGCCCTCAGACTTTAGACATTATTTCTAATTCTCGGGAACTTCCTGAGCCTTTCCCTCGTCATAGGGGTGACGGGGAGGGATCGGCCTCTGGGCCGAGTCTCTCCCTTGCCATGCACCCATGACGAAGAGGAGAGATTGATGCACCGACCGAAGGCGAGACTCATCGCCGGCCTTGGGCTCGCGACACTGACGGCATCGACGCTGGCGGTCGCGCTACCCGCGGGAGCCAGTGCGACCACCGCCGACGTTTCCGTCGAGTGGACCATCAGCCAGGACTGGGGCACCGGGTACCAGGGCTCTGTTCGCATCATCAACAACTCCGGCCGTGCGATCAACCCGTGGTCCGTCACGGTGCCGTACCCGAATGCGATCACCTCGGTGTGGGATGCCACCAGCACCGCAACGACCGGCGGGTACCGATTCACCGGCCCGAGCTGGAGCGCCTCATTGGCCAGCGGCGCCTCGACCACATTCGGATTCCTCGGCGCACCGCGCGGCGGCAGCCTCGCTCCCACGACGTGCGTGATCCCAGCGGG
>JBJSWO010000078.1:0-7251 GCA_046085905.1 Actinomycetes bacterium
GACCGCCGCCGATGATGACCACATGCGCTGACTCAGGCTGGCTCACGCCCCCATTGTTCCGCATCGGGTCCCGGGTAAGGGCGGCGGAGCCGTGTTAGCGTGGAGATATGTGGATCTGGATCATTCTCGCCATCGTCGTCGTCCTGCTCGTGATCTTCGTGATCGCGACCTACAACAAGCTCGTGCGCGCCAATGTGGCCGTCGACGAGGCATTCGCCCAGATAGAGGTGCAGCTTAAGCGTCGAAGCGACCTCATCCCGAATCTCGTCAACACGGTCAAGGGCTATGCGGCTCACGAGTCCGGCACCTTCGAGAAGGTCACTGAGGCTCGCGCGATCGCCGAGCACGCCAATGGCGTGGCCGAGGTGGCGGCCGCTGACGGCATGCTCACCCAGGCCCTGCGCGGCCTGCTCGCGGTCGCCGAGGCCTACCCTGACCTCAAGGCATCGGCCAACTTCCTGTCGCTGCAGGAAGAGCTGTCGGCCACCGAGAACAAGGTCGCCTTCTCGCGCCAGTACTACAACGACGCCGTGCGCATGCTCAACACGATGATCGTCACCATTCCCTCGAAGTTCTTCGTGGGCATGGCCAAGGTGAGCGCGCGCGAGTTCTACGAGGTCCCCGACGCCGCTGATCGCAACGTGCCTACCGTCTCGTTCGAGTAGTCATGGCGGTCTCCTTCCGGGCCGAGCAGTCGTCGAATAAGCGCAAGACCTGGTTCCTGCTCGGGGCGATGTTCATCGCCGTCGTGGCAATGGTGTGGGCCGCAGGCACCCTGCTGAACTTCAATGCCGCTCTGCTGGTTCCGATTGCGGTCTGCATCTCGCTCATCGGAGTCTGGACCAGTTACTGGAAGTCCGACTCACTCGTGCTCACGATGACCCAGGCCAAGGTCATCACGCACGAGGACGCCCCGCAGCTGTACAACCTGGTCGAAGAGGTCTGTATCGCTGCCGGGCTGCCGATGCCCAAGGTCGCGATAGTTCAGGATCCGGCGCCGAATGCCTTCGCCACGGGCCGTGACCCCCAGCATGCGGTGATCGCCTTCACGACGGGCATCCTGGAGAAGATGGATCGTGAGCAATTGCAGGGAGTCGCCGCGCACGAGATGGCGCATGTCGGCAATCGCGACACCCTCGTGATGGCCGTTGCGGCCACGACTGCAGGGCTTCTTGCGATCCTCGCTGACATGGGCGCGCGCATGGCGTTCTTCTCCCGTCGCGACAATGACAGCAATCCGGTCGCCATGGTCGTTTCGCTGGTGATCATCATCCTCGCGCCGATTGCGGCCCTTCTGCTTCGCGCGGCGATCTCCCGCAAACGCGAGGCACTCGCCGACGCGACAGCAGTGCAGTTCACCCGTAACCCCACCGGACTGCGTCGTGCACTCGAGACGCTGGCCGCCGACTCGACAGTGGTGCACCAGAAGTCCACGGCCGTGGCCCACGTGTGGATTGAGTCGCCGCTCGACGGCAAGTCGAAGTCCATGTTCGACACCCATCCGCCACTCGCCGATCGCATTGCCTTGCTGCGCGAGATGGAAGGCGCTCCGCCCGCGGCCGAGTAGTCAGGAACAGCAGAAGGGCCGGTACCCATGGGTGCCGGCCCTTCTGCGTGAAGACTTCGTCAGTCCTAGATCTCGCTAGCTCAAGGTCGAGATCAATCCTTGATCTCGCACAGAACCGTGCCGGTCGGCACGGTGGTGCCAGCCTCGGCATTCAGGCCGGTGATCGTGCCCGCCTTGTGCGCGGTGAGCGGCTGCTCCATCTTCATGGCCTCGAGAACGACGATGAGATCACCGGCGGCCACGACCTGGCCCTCCTCGACCTCGACCTTGACGATGGTGCCCTGCATGGGCGCGGTGAGCGAGTCGCCGGTGGCGCCGCCGCCGGCCTTCTTGCCGCCGCGCTTCTTCGGGCCGGCGGCCTTGGTGCTGCCGCCGCACGAGACGGCGCCGAGGCCGGCCGGGAGGGTGACCTCGATGCGCTTGCCGCCGACCTCGACCACGACCGACTCGCGAGCCTCGGGCTCGGCGATATCTGCGCCGGCATCCGAGTAGGCGGGAATGGTGTTGTTGAACTCGGTCTCGATCCAGCGGGTGTGCACCGTGAACGCCTCGTTCGGGTTCTCGGGAGCGAACGCCGGATCGCGGACGACCTCGCGGTGGAAGGTCAGTGCCGTGGCGATGCCGTCGACCTGGAACTCGTCGAGTGCCCGACGCGAACGCTCGAGAGCCTCCTGGCGATCGCGGCCGGTGACGATCAGCTTGGCCAGCAGCGAGTCGAAGTTTCCGCCGATGACATCGCCGGCCTGGAAGCCGGTGTCGACCCGCACGCCGGGGCCGCTCGGCGGATTCCAGACGGTGAGGGCGCCGGGGGCGGGCAGGAAGCCACGGCCGGGATCCTCGCCGTTGATGCGGAACTCGATCGAGTGACCGCGCAGCACGGGATCGGTGTAGTCGATGACACCACCCTCGGCGATGCGGAACTGCTCGCGCACGAGATCAATGCCGGCGACTTCCTCGGTGACGGGATGCTCGACCTGCAGACGGGTGTTGACCTCGAGGAAGGAGATCGTGCCGTCGACGCCGACCAGGAACTCGCAGGTGCCCGCGTTGTAGTAGCCCGCCTCCTTGAGAATCGCCTTCGACGAGGAGTAGAGCTCATCGAGCTGGGCCTGCGAGAGGAACGGCGCGGGAGCCTCCTCGACCAGCTTCTGATGCCGACGCTGCAGTGAGCAGTCGCGGGTGGAGACGACGACCACGTTGCCGTGCTTGTCGGCGAGGCACTGGGTCTCGACGTGGCGCGGGTTGTCGAGGTAGCGCTCGACGAAGCACTCGCCGCGGCCGAAGGCAGCCACGGCTTCGCGCACTGCGGAGTCGTACAGCTCCGGGATCTCCTCGAGGGTGCGGGCGACCTTCAGGCCGCGGCCGCCTCCACCGAAGGCTGCCTTGATGGCGACGGGCAGGCCGTGCTTCTTCGCGAACTCGACAACCTCGCTCGAGTCCTTGACGGGATCAGGAGTACCGGGCACCTGCGGGGCACCTGCGCGCTGCGCGATGTGACGGGCCGAGACCTTGTCGCCCAGCGAGCGAATGGAATCCGGTGACGGGCCGATCCAGGTGATGCCTGCGTCGATGACGGCCTGGGCGAAGTCGGCGTTCTCGGAGAGGAAGCCGTAGCCGGGGTGAATTGCATCGGCACCGGACTGCTTCGCGGCATCGATGATCTTGTCGATGACGAGGTAGCTCTCGGCCGCAGTGTTGCCGCCGAGGGCGATGGCCTGGTCGGCGAGACGCACGTGCAGGGCGTCGCGATCGGGCTCGGCATAGACAGCGACGGACTGGAGCCCGGCGTCACGGCAGGCGCGGATGACGCGGATGGCGATTTCACCACGGTTGGCGATGAGAACGGTACGCACGGGGCTCCTTCATTCGGGTCCGGACTCGCGTCCGGGCTTGCAGTTTATTGAGTATTCGCAGGGTCAGGGGGTCAGTTGATCGGCCGGGGCCGACTGCCTGCTGTGAAGATCACCACAGGCTCGGCCAGCTCACGCCGAGCCGGGTAAGCAGGGTGCGCAGCAGGGGCAGCGAGAGGCCGATGACATTCGAGGGGTCGCCGTCGATGCGCTCGACGAAAGGTGCACCCAGGCCATCGAGGGTGAAGCCGCCGGCGACCTGCAATGGCTCGCCGGTGGCGATGTAGGCATCGATCTCGGCATCGGTCAGTACCCCGTGCACGACGGTCGTACTGGCCACCTCGCCGACTTCGTCCGCGCCGCGGATCACCCAGTGACCGGTGCGAAGAATCCCCGAGCGGCCGGACATCTGCTGCCAGCGGCTCTTGGCGGTCGCGGCATCCTGCGGCTTGCCGAAGGCGACGCCGTCGATATCGAGCACGGAGTCGCAGCCGATCACGATGGTGTCGACGTCGCTCGCGAACTCGGCCGCGACCGCTCGCGCCTTGGCGCGGGCGAGCTCGAGGCAGAGCTCAGCGGGGGAGGCATCGGGCAGCGCGGACTCGAGGGCTCTTTCGTCGACATCACTCACTCGGATCACCGGGGTGATGCCGGCATCGGTGAGCAGCCGCTTGCGCGCAGGCGAGGCGGAGGCGAGGACGAGGGTGGGCATGTCTAGCGCGGCATGCTCGAGGCTCGCCACGAGCCGAAGCCCGCTCCGAGCGAGGGCCGAGTCTGGCGCCCCTTGCTGGCCCACAGGCTCAGCCGCCTGGGCTCACTCGGCTTGGTCGCACCGGCACGTGCCGAGACGAGGGCGATGACGATTGCGAGTTCCTCCGGCGTGGGGTCGCCGGACACCACGCGAAGCAAAGGCTGGGTGCTCTCGTTGTCGGCCATGTGAGTCTCCCGCCTAGAGCGGAATGTTTCCGTGCTTCTTCGGCGGACGCGACTCGCGCTTATTGCGCAGTGCGCGCAGTGCGCGAGTGACCATCGCGCGAGTCTCATGCGGCAGGATCACGCGATCGACGTAGCCGCGCTCGGCTGCCATGTAGGGATTCGCCAGGGTGTCCTGGTATTCGTCGAGCAGTCGCACGCGCTCGGCATCGGGATCACCGGCAGCGGCAAGTTCCTTGCGGTACAGGATGTTGACCGCGCCCTGGCCGCCCATGACAGCGATCTCGGCGGTGGGCCAGGCCAGGTTGATGTCGGCACCGAGGTGCTTGGAGCCCATGACGTCGTAGGCGCCGCCGTAGGCCTTGCGGGTGATGACGGTGACCAGCGGAACGGTGGCCTCGGCGTAGGCGTAGATGAGCTTGGCGCCGCGGCGGATGATTCCATTCCACTCCTGGTCGGTGCCGGGCAGGAAGCCCGGGACGTCGACCAGCGGGAGCACCGGAATGTTGAACGCATCGCAGGTGCGCACGAAACGTGCGGCCTTCTCCGAGGCATCGATGTCGAGGGTGCCGGCGAACTGCATCGGCTGATTCGCGACGATGCCGACCGAGCGGCCCTCGATGCGGCCGAAGCCGCAGATGATGTTGGGCGCGAACAGCGGCTGGGTCTCGAGGAACTCGTCATCGTCGAGCAGGTGCTCGATGACGCGATGCATGTCGTACGGCTGGTTGGGGGAGTCGGGCACCAGGGTGTCGAGTTCGAGATCCTCGTCGTTGACGTCGAGATCGGACTCGACATCGAAGACGGGCGGCTCCTCGAGGTTGTTGCTCGGCAGGTACGAGAGGAGGGCACGCAGGTACTCGAAGGCATCCTCCTCGTCGGTCGCCATGTAGTGAGCGACGCCATTCTTCGAGTTGTGCGTGCGGGCGCCGCCGAGCTCCTCGAACTCGACGTCCTCGCCGGTGACGCTCTTGATGACCTCGGGGCCGGTGATGAACATGTGCGAGGTCTTGTCGACCATGACGATGAAGTCGGTGATGGCGGGGGAGTAGACCGCACCGCCGGCGCACGGGCCGAGGATCAGCGAGATCTGCGGGATCACGCCGGAGGCCTGCACGTTGCGGCGGAAGATCTCGCCGTACTGGGCGAGCGAGACGACGCCCTCCTGGATGCGCGCGCCACCCGAGTCATTGAGCCCGATGACCGGGCAGCCGGTCTTCATGGCGAAGTCCATGACCTTGACGATCTTCTCGCCGAAGACCTCGCCGAGGGATCCGCCGAACACGGTGAAGTCCTGGGCGAACACGGCGACAGGGCGGCCGTCGATGGTGCCGAAGCCGGTGATGACGCCGTCGCCGAACGGTCGGTTCTTCTCGAGGCCGAAGTTGTGCGAGCGATGACGGGCCAGGCCGTCGAGCTGCTGGAAGGACTCGGGATCAAGCAGGGCGTCGATGCGCTCCATCGCCGTCAGCTTGCCCTTGGCATGCTGCTTGTCGACGGAGTCGGCGCGACGGTTCTGGGCCTCGGCACGGCGGGCCTTCAGGACCTCTGCCTTGCCCTTGGTCGAGCGCTTATCGATCGCCGGGGTGTTCTCGTGTGCTGCCGCAGTCATAGGGGCCTCCTCGCCTGGGCTACCTTAGCCAGGTGACGACCCCGAGTTCTCGGTTACCGCTGTCCCCCGAGCGAATTGAGTTACTCATCACACCTTCAAGTAACTCATGGCCTGCCCCGGAACTCCTGGACGAGGTGGATTCCACCAATCGACTCCTCGCCGAGCGGCCGGAATCCCCTGAGGGCACCACGATCGTGGCCGAGATCCAGACTGCCGGCCGCGGACGACTCGGGCGCAGCTGGGAGAGTCCCCGCGGATCAGGTGTGTGGATGTCCGTGCTTGTGCACCCGGCCGATCGACCCCGTGCCTCATGGGCGTGGCTGCCCCTGCTCACCGCCCTGGCGGTCCGTGATGCGCTGGTGGAAGCCTGCCGCCTGACCTGCGGACTGAAATGGCCCAATGACCTCGTCAGTGCCGATGCCGAGGTCCGAAAGCTCGGCGGAATCCTGGTCGAGGTCGTAGGCGCTGACGCGGTGGTCCTCGGCATAGGCGTGAACATGAGCCTGACCGGGGCGGAACTGCCCACTCCGGCCGCCACGTCCGTCCTTATCGAGGGCGGCGTGCCGGATCGAGAGGCTTTCGTGGTCGCGGTGCAGGCGGCCCTGGCCCGCCGACTGGCCTCCTGGCGAGCGGGAGAGCTTCCGCTGGACGACTATCGGGCGGCCTGCGTGACGATCGGTCGCCAGGTCAGCGTGCACCTCCCGGATGGATCAGAGATCGTGGGGCTCGCCGAGGGGATCGCCGACGACGGACGTCTCATGGTCCGTCAGGGCGAAAACACGATCATCGTGGCCGCGGGCGACGTCATCCATGCAACGATCTGACCATGGCCTATCCCACGAAGCTGCTGTCGCCCGACGAGACCATCAAGTTCGAGACCAAGCCGCACTGGCGGGCGCTCATCGCGCCCGCGGTCGTCCTGATCTTCACGGTCTTCGGATTCGCACTGCTGTTCACCTGGGCCGTGAGCCAGAGTGACTGGCTGAACTGGCTGCGCTGGCCGATCCTGGTCGGGGCCATCGTGATCCTGGCGCTCTGGGCGATCGGGCCGTTCCTGCGCTGGCTGACCACCGACTACGTCTTCACTGACCGTCGGGTGATTACGCGCATGGGCATCATCTCCAAGCGCGGCCGCGACGTGCCGCTCTCGAAGATCAACAACGTGTCCTTCGTCGTGCCGGCGCTGGGCCGGATCCTGAACTACGGCGAGCTGCAGATCCAGTCAGCCGGCGAGAACGAGGGCCTGACCATCCGCGATGTCCCGAACGTCGAGGAGATCCAGCGCGACG
>JBJSWO010000079.1:0-9227 GCA_046085905.1 Actinomycetes bacterium
GGTGAACTGCGCATCTCCTCCACCGGACGAGTTGACGGTGTCACGAGAACCGTGGAAGCAGTCCTGACGAAGCGCTCGACGCTCGACTACGTCTACATCAGCGACATCGAGTCGATGGCGCCAAGCCTGCCGGGCGCGTACTCGGACCCCACCGTCGCTGCTGATCTCTGCACGAATCGTCGCTGGGCGGCCGCGGGGCAGGTGAGCAAGGACGGAGTCTCGCCGCTCAATGGCATTCACCGGAACTCCAACTACTGCAGGTGGGCGGGCATCTACAACACGGAGCGCATCAAGGGCCGTATTCACACGAATGACATCTGGTACCTGTCCAGTGCGATTCCGAACATCGACCCGTTGTTTACGGGCGGGAACTCGACAGCCGTATTCGACGGTGCCCTCACGACCTCGTGCCCTCCCGCGACAACCGGCGTGGCCGGTTGTCCGGAGGGAATGCGCTGGATCAACACGAATGACGTGAGCTCGAACACGAGCGGCGCCTGGGGCTCAGGAACGACATACAAGACCACTGAACTCAGCGGAACCCAGACCGGCAAGCTCTGGAATCCGACATTCGACTCGGTGCTGGAGATTCCGGCCTCGAACAGTCGAATGCGCGAACTCGCGATGGACAAGGGCTGCGTCTTCACCGGACCCACGCGCATTCGCTTCCGCCCTGACGGCACGATGGCAGTGACGAGTCCCGCGACTCGAGCCACGACCGCGATGTGCGGAGGCACGTCCCTCTACGCGAATCCGGTCACCCCCGCGACGCAGCCGACTGTCACCCTCGATCTCGGCGCGATGAAGTCCGCGGGGTTCAACGGTGTCGTGTATGTCCAGGGCACGCAGACTCCGCCCGTAGGTGATGCCAACCGCTGGGTCGCGGGCACTTCGGCCGCGTGCACGAAGAAGACAGTGACGGCAGTGAATAGCTACCCGTTCGTGATTCCTGCGATCGCAGAGCAGACGGAGCTCTTCAACTCGTCCTACACGGGGAAGAAGGGCTTCCCCTCGGAGAAGTTCGGCAGTGATCCGGGCTGGTACGACTGCGATGCGGGCGATGTGTTCCTTCAAGGCGAGTTCACCGGGGCCGTGACTGTCGCCACTGAGCATGACATCGCCCTCACCGGACCGGTCATCGATTCCAATGACACCAATAAGACCAACAGCGCGGCCGCGGACTACGGCGTTCCGCCGCTCACCTCGAACAACATGCTCGGCCTGGTGCCCTACCGATTCCTGTACGCCTATCGCCCGCTCGACGCGAATACGTCCTCTGCCACTGAGACTGCCGACTGGAATTGGCAGAAGAACAGGAATCCCATCTATAACTTCGCCGCGGTTGTCCTGACTCAGTGCTTCGGTGCGCAGGACGCCACCAGGGGCTCGAATATGGGTGGCATCTACCTGCGTGGGTCCCTCGGGCAGAAGTACAGGTGCCCGGTCGGCGTGAGCGGCGGCGGAGCCGCGTACCAGAAGTTCTACCAGTACGACCAGCGTTACATGGTCGAGGATCCGCCGCCGTACATGCTCGAGCTCTCGAATGAACCCTGGAAGGTGAAGTCGTATTCAGAGACGAGCATTCGTCGCGATCCGGTGGCACTTGCCGGGATACTCGCCGACACGGGCTCGCAGGCGCGCTCGACGACACGCACCTACAACGTGCTGGCCAACGACACCGGAGGAAACACCCTCACGGGTGCGGCCATCAAGGCCGGCTCAGGCACGGCCACCGTGGTCGGAAACCAGATCTCGTTCATTGCTCCCCCCAACGTGGGTCAGACCGTGGTCGAGTACATCGTCACCAAGCCTGATGGCAGCAGGGCCGCACAGACCCTGACCATCACCATCACCTGATGCGGACCCGCCACCCTCATCGTGTTCATACACTTGTGGCCGGAGGCCATAGTGACCGGCGTGCATGACGATGACATCTCGGCAGAGGAGATCTATGCCGATCTGCTTCAGCGCGTGCACGTGCTCACCCCGATGTCCGTGGCCTACGCCGAGCAAGGCGATGTCGCCAATGCGGTGCTGTGCACGTGGGCTGCGGATGTCGCCACCGCCCAGGCAGTGGCCTGGGAGCGCATCGTCGTGGTGACGCATTCCCCGCAGACTCCCTTCTTTGCCCTGGGAGATCGACTGACGCGGGCACTTCGGGAAGGCCTGGAGACAGGGTCGGGGGCCTTCGCATCAGCGAAGGATCTCGTCGAGAGCATGCGGGTGCGACTTCTGGACGCGGTCGATGCCGATCTCGCCGAGGACATCGAAGCGCGATTCAGTGCGCTCAACCATCTCAGCTCTTTCGAGGCGCCCACGCCGGAGAGACTTCACGAGTGCGGGACTTCGCGGCTGGGCGGGCTTCCTGCTGCAGTGTTCGTGGCGCAGAGAAGATCCGATGCCCAAGGACGCATGCGCGATGCACTCGCCGATCGCGTACGCGGCGATACCTCCGGTGCCATATCGGCGGCCTACGAGGCCGACATGCTCACTCTCGAGGCTTACTTGGTCGAGTCAGCCCTGGCGATCGGGGATCTTCACATGCTCACGGTTCAGGTGAGATGGGATCTCGCCGTAGCGGCACTCACGCGACTTGCGGGGGTGCCCGATGACTTCGGTCAGGCAGTGTCCGTGGTGCGGCAGACCCTGGTGGCAAGCGTGGGGTCGGGTGATGGCGCCCGACTGGCGCGCACCTGGATTCCTACGGTGTAGCCGAAACCGCGGCGGGAACCTCGCGGACCTCGGCGAGGAGATCCCTGACATTCCTCTCGAGGTCGGGCAACTGCGACTGAAGCACGAAGGTCGTGGCTGTCACGGTCGCGGACTGCTTGTCGCCCGAGGGGTCCGAGGGATCGGCTGCCACGTTGACGCCGGTCACGAGGAAATCGCGGTCGAGTTGCTCGAATCCGCGCAGGAAGCGCTGAAGCTGATCAGCATTCGCTGTCACCGTGATGCTGAGGTCGAGCTTGGCGACCTGGACGCGCGTGCGCTCCGGCGACTGCTGCGCGTCGGAGACGATTCCCTGACCCTGCTTGCCCGAGTCGATAGGCACCGGAACAGAGGGCGTGATGGCGGAAACGTCCTGGGCCGAGATGCCCGATCTCTTGGCCACGGCCGTGATCTGGGTGAAGAGGAGCGGAAGCTCGGCCTGCTGCGGCATCCGTGACAGAAGTGTCTGGACCCTACGGGCAGCCTCAGGGGCATCCTCGACCATGGTGTTGAGCTCACGAAGATGACGCATCTGCGAGGTGATCGAAGCCTCCACGGTAGAGGTCTGCGTCTGTAGTTCAGCAGCCGTGGCGAGCCGAGGCGACAGGATGAAGAGCCACGTTGCGCCTGAAGCCACGGCGAGAATTACCCCACCCGCGATGAGGTTATTGCGCTTGCGATGTCCGGTCATGTCATCACTTCGCCGTCGGATCAACGACCGCTTCACCTGACTTGGCCAGTGCGGCCTCGCGCAGTGCTGCGATCTGCTCGGTGGTCAATGAGGTTCGAAGCGCCTCGAGAGAGATGCCTGCAGACCCGCTGAAGTTCAATCGGTTGTTTCCGTCGGCATCCTGGGTGATGGTGCTTGCCGTCACGTAGGGGCCGACGAGAAATGCATTCCTCTCGGCTCGCACCAGGAACTTCGACACGTCGGCTCGAGACGTCGCCTGCGCGCTGAAGGTGAGGCATCCGATGGTGATGTCCTTGCCGAAGGGATCGGCATTCGGGCACTCGTTTAGGGCGGTCTCCGGATTGGCGCTGAGCTCCGGCTTCGGAATCCCCGTGAAACTGAGGGAGAGGCTCGAGTAGTCGACATCAGCCCCTGCCACGGCGCGCAGCTGCACCAGAAGTCCGGAGGTGAGTGCCTCCGAGGCCACGGCATCCGTGATGAAGGCCTCCTGCGTCGTGATCTGCTGGTACAGTTGTTCGACGGGGGCAAGTGCCTCTACCTGACCGCTGATCGTCACGCTCTCGTTCTGGGCGGCAGTAAGGCGTGCCTCCTGCTCGAGAATTGACCCGTTCTGCATGAGCCAGACGAGAGTCACCACGACGAGGATCCCCAGGAAGCCGAACACGTATCCACGCCGGATCTTTCGCACGGCGATCGATTCACGCACTGATGCCGGAATCAGGTTGACACTGGGCAGGGTGCGCTCGAATTCGGGGTGCTCGACCTCGATGGTCGAGGGCTTCCTCTTTCCGATCTCCATCTTCCAGAACGGGGTGGATGACGACTTCTTGTGAGCCATGTCAGGCCCCCATGGCCAGGCCGGTGGCCACCGCGTAAGGCCGAGAGTCGACATCGCCGACTCGCCGAGCCCTGTCGAGCCCGGCGAAGGGGTCAAGGAAGGTCACGGGAATGCGAAGCTCAGTCGCGATGCGCTCCGAGAGCCCATTGAGCCCTGCCGTGCGACCGGTGAGAACGAGCTTGCCCACGTGAGTGCCGCCTGCGGCGTGAAAGTAGTCGAGTGAGTCACGAATAGAGCCCACCAAGGTGGTGGCCCATGGGTTGATGAGAGCCATGGCGCGCGAGCTCGTGAGGTCAATCGTCGTATCTCCCGTACCGGCGAGAAGGCCGAAGACATTGGACTCGGCGACCGGCGTGATCACCGGCGGCGGGCCATTGAGTCCGGTGGTGATGACCAGGGCGCGAGCCTCATCGAACTCCATGCCCATCGCCGAGGAAACCGTGAGAGTTGCCAGATCACCGCCCTGCCCGGGAATGGACCGGATGAACAGCGGCCGTCCGCCCTGGTGAACGATCACGCTGAGAACATCCGCTCCGATGTCGACGAGGGCGGTGCACTCATCAGTGCTCGGGACACGTCCCCCGCTCGCAGTGCGGATCAGGGCGAACGCCGAGGTATCGGCGCGCACGGGCTCAAGTCGCGCGGCGAGGAGGGTCTCGCAGAGGTCGGTCACGACCTCGGTGGGTGTGGCAACGAGCAGAACCTGGAGCATGTCGGTGACATGTCCGTGTCCGTCGGGCCCGGAGAACTCGGCAAGTGGCTGGTAGTCCAGCTCGACTGTCGAGAGGTCGACCGGCAGCGAATCGACGACCTGGTACCGCAGGGCGGACCTGAAGTCCTCGGCCGGCATCCAGGGGAGATCGACCTGTCGGGTGATGACCCCGGCGTCACTCATCGCTGCGGCAACCTTTCGGGTGCTGAATCGTCCGGACCGCCACAGGCGACGCAGTGCCTTGCTGACCGCCGCCGAGTCCGCGATCACGCCCCCGTGTATCGCCCCTTTGGGCAGGTCAATCTCCGCGGCCTTCATGATGCGCCAGCCGTGACGGCCACGCTTGGCCTCGACCGCCCGGATCCCGGTTGAGCCCAGGTCCAGGCCCACCAGGCGCGGAGCGGCGGTCTTCTTCACACGAGGTTTATCGGCTCGTCCGAGCCCGCGGGGCCGCCTTGAGCCGAAACACCTCATATGAGCCAGTCAGGTCTGCAGGACGCAACGGCGGTGATCGGACCGCAGGCGTTGATGGCCCTGCTGAGGCTGACGGTCGCCCAGGGAGCGTCGGATCTGCACATTCGGGCCGGCGGCCCCCCGTTGCTGCGAATCTCCGGACGCTTGCATCCCATTGAGCACGCCGCGCTCAGCGATGACGACGCCGAGGCCTTGGTACTCGATGCGCTCGCACTTCCGCGAGACCGTGAGGCCTTCCTCACGCACCAGGAATGCGATTTCGCCCTGCAGGTCGATGGAGTCGGTCGATTCCGGGGCAATGCCTATCGGATGCGAGGCACGGCCAGCATGGTGCTTCGGCATGTGCGCGAGCATGTTCCGACGATCGATGAACTCGGCCTGCCTCCCGTGGTCACGGAATTCGCGGGGCTTCAGTCGGGACTGGTCGTCGTCGCGGGCCCGACAGGCTCAGGCAAGACCACCACCCTCGCATCGCTCATTGACCTGGTCAATCGAACGCGACGGTGTCACATCCTCACGATCGAGGATCCCATCGAGTTCCTGCATCGCGACCAGCTGTCGACGGTGAGCCAGCGGGAGATTCACACGGATACCGAGGATTTCGCTACGGCCCTGCGTTCGGGCATGCGCCAGGATCCCGATGTCATCCTCGTGGGCGAGATTCGCGATCTCGAGACCCTGCGCACGGCACTTCAGGCCTCGGAGACGGGGCATCTGGTACTGGCCAGCCTTCACGCGAAGAGCGCGGTAGATGCCGTGAATCGCATGATCGACATGTTCCCGGCCGGTGAGCAGCGTCAGGCCAGGGCGGCTCTGGCGGAGTCGCTGATGGGTGTCGTGTGCCAAAGACTCGTTGCGGCGCAGCGGCATGAGGGTCGCCTGCCAGTGGTCGAGGTGCTCGCGTCGAATGGTCGAGTGCGGGACGCCATCAGTGATCCGGAGAAGACCGTGCTCATCAGCGAGATCATCGCTGAAGGCGAGTTCTACGGGATGCGCACACTCGAGCAGGATCTCGTGCGCCTAGTACTCGGCGGTGAGATCAGCCTCGAGGATGCCGAGGGTGTCGTCGGTCAGGCCTCCGATCTGCACGTAGCCCTCAAGCGCGCGGGCTATGCAGCGGGGAGGATGCGATGACAGAGCAGGCAACTCGAAGCGCGGCCGAGCTGCTCGTGGATCAGGGGCTGATCACGAACGATCAGCTCGTGGCCGCCGAGGCCAGTGCGTTCACGACCGCGGAACCGGTACTCACGGTTCTCGTGCGACAGGGAGCCGTGTCCAAGAAGGATGTCGTACGGGTCACCGTGCAGGCTGCAGGGCTCGAGTACTGCGACATCCTCGATTGCGTCGTCGACCCCCGGGCGATAGCCCTGCTCACCGGTGAGCAGGCGCGCAAGTATTCCGTGATCCCGATTGCTATCGACGAGCGCGGCGTGACTATCGCCTCCGATAGCCAGACAGCCATGGACTGGCAGGTGCGCGAGGATCTTCAGGCCATCACGCGACTGCCTGTGCGCTTTGCTGTCAGCCTGCGCGGCGAGATCCAGACTCGCCTCAACCTTCTCTATCGCGCGGAGGCCGAGCTAGGTGAGCTCGTCAAGGATCTCCTGCAGGATGAAGTGGCCGTTGATCTCTCGACTCCTGTGGTGTCGACGAAGGACGCACCGCTCGTGCGGTACGTGAACTTGCTGCTCAGCCAGGCCATCGCCGATCAGGCGTCCGATATTCACGTCGAGCCCGCGGAGGACAGCATCCGCATCCGCTACCGGATCGACGGAGTGCTCAAGGAGATGGCACCGGCGCCGAAGGAGATCCAGTCGGCTGTCATCTCGCGCTTGAAGATCATGGCTGACATGGATATCGCCGAGAGGCGACGTCCCCAGGACGGACGTCTCTCTGTCGTGGCAGGCGGACGCAAGATCGATCTTCGCGTGAACTGCCTTCCGACGGTGTGGGGCGAGAAGATCGTCATGCGAATTCTCGACAACACGGCCGTCATGATGAGCCTCCCGCAGCTGGGCTTCTCACCGGCAAACCTGCAGAAGTGGAAGTCGTCCTACGAGCGGCCCTACGGAATGCTGATCGTCAGCGGCCCTACGGGCTCCGGCAAGTCCACCACCCTCTACGCGACCCTGAATGCCGTGATCCGGCCCGAGGTCAACATCGTCACGGTCGAGGATCCTGTCGAGTACCGAATTCCCGGAATCAACCAGGTGCAGACGAACTCCAAGGCCGGCCTGACATTCGCCTCGAGCCTGCGCGCGATTCTTCGAGCGGATCCGGACATCGTGCTCATCGGCGAGATTCGTGACCACGAGACCGCGCAGATCGCCGTTGAGGCAGCCCTCACGGGTCACCTCGTGCTGACAACCCTGCATACGAATGATGCGCCGAGTGTGCTGACGCGCCTGTCGGAGATGGGTATCGAGCCTTTCCTGCTCGGCTCGGCACTTCAATGCGCTACCGGCCAGCGACTTGCCCGCCGACTGTGCGACAAGTGCAAGCGTCCGAGTGACCTCACGGCCTCGCAGCTCGAGGTGATCAAGTTCGAGGCCCCGATCGGTATCACTCCGACAATCTTCGACGCAGTCGGCTGCTCGAGCTGCGCTCACACCGGATACCGGGGACGCCTCGCGATGCATGAGGTCATGCCGATGACCGAGGAGATCGAGAGACTCGCGACGGCTCGGGCCTCATCCGACGAGATTCGGCGCATGGCCATCGAGCAGGGGATGCGCACCCTGCGTCAGGACGGATGGCTCAACGTCTCACTGGGGGCGACCACGATCACCGAGGTTCTGCGCGTCACCGCGTAGGAGAGGAAGCATTGATGAATGAGAACCCGATGGTGACCCTGCCTGTTGCCCCGACGAACCCGGTTCCGCCGAGCCTGCCGATGTCACCGCCGACCGTGGTCTCACCGCTGCCCATCACGCCTCCGTTGCCGACTTCTCCGTTGACATCAAGTGCCCCTGTCGCGCCCGCACTCCCGGTTACACCACCGGTCCCCACCCTTCATTCAGTGCCTGATGCCCCTGTGGTACCACCGATCGCGGGAGACGCGGGAATCGTGCGGCTGGATCGATCAGAGGTGCGGGGCATCGATGGCGGCATCGAGCTCGATGAGTTCCTCCTGTACTTGCTCGAGAAGGGCGGTTCGGATCTCCACCTGACTTTGGCATCGCCGCCGATGATCCGGCTTCACGGTGATCTCGAGCCGATTCCCGGATTCGGACCGCTCACGGCGACCCAATTGCAGGAATGCCTCTACTCGATCCTGACCGATCGGCAGAAGCAGCGCTTCGAGGAGAACAAGGAACTCGATCTGGCGTATGAGCTCACCGGTGCTGCCCGCTTTCGCGTGAACCTGTTCCGTCAGAAGGGCGTCATCGGCGGCGTATTGCGGGCGATTCCCTGGGAGATCAAGGAGCTCGCGGCGCTGAACATGCCCGAGAGCATCGGCGACTTCGCCAAACTGCCGCGAGGCCTGGTGCTCGTGACCGGACCTACGGGCTCCGGCAAGTCGACCACCCTTGCCGCGATCATCGATCGCGCCAATCGCACCCGCCAGGCGCACATCATGACGATCGAGGACCCCGTCGAGTTCGTCCACAAGCACCGCAAGAGCGTGGTCAACCAGCGTGAGGTGGGCGAGGACACCGAGTCCTTCGCGGCCGCGCTCAAGCATGCCCTGCGCCAGGATCCCGACATCATTCTCGTGGGCGAGATGCGCGATCTGGAGACGATTTCCATTGCGCTCACTGCCGCGGAGACCGGTCACCTGGTGTTCGGCACCCTGCACACCT
>JBJSWO010000080.1:0-7686 GCA_046085905.1 Actinomycetes bacterium
GGGCCTGGCGTTCTTCCAGCGCAAGTACGAAGACATGGCTGTCGAGATCACCCTGATCTCGACAGCCATGTCTTCGTACTTGCGCTGGAAGAACGCCAGGCCCTGGGCCGGCGTGCCTGCGGCGTACTGCCCGACCAGGACCTCGCCCTCCGGTGCAAGCAGGAATACCGATCCGTCATCGGTGACGCGACCGAACGGCGACGGGGCTGCCGGCGCCGTGGGTGCGGGACGACGAAGTGCCGACGGGGTCGGTACCGGGCCGGTGAGCTCGGCCATGGGATCTCCTGACTGTGAAGTTACGGATCACACGCTATCTGAGGGCAGGGCACGCGCTGGAGGTCAGGCAGTCGTCACTGTCGCGGACTCGATGAACACGGGCTGGCTGGGGGCGCCATCGGATGCGCCTCCCGCGACACCCAGCGCGGCAATCTCCTGGACCATCTCCAGCCCTGAGGTGACGCGGCCCCAGATCGAGTAGCCGGCCGGCAGCACGGTGTCCTGGTAGACGATGAAGAACTGGGATCCGCTGGTACCGGGGCCGGCGTTGGCCATGGCCACGGTTCCCGCGGGGTAGCTGATCTCCCCTTCGGCGATGTCGGTAGGCAGATTCTCATCCGGTACCGAATATCCGGGGCCGCCAGTGCCGTCGCCCTTCGGGTCGCCGCACTGGAGCACGAAGATCCCCTCGGTGGTGAGGCGATGGCAGGACGTGTTGTCGTAGAAGCCCTGCGATGCGAGGAAGGCCTCAGAGGCGATGGTCTTCGGTGCCTTCGCATCCAGGGCGATCGCGATGTCACCGCAGTTGGTGTTGAGGACGATACTCGAGCCCGCCGCCGGTGCATCAGTAGGCGCTGCATCCCAGGACAGTGTGTCTGCGCGGTTCGTGCCGGGCGCGGCGCAGTCGAGACTGCCCTCGGCCTCGCCCGTGGGTTCGGCGCTGGGATCCGCGGATGCTGCTGTGGACGTCACAGGAGCAGGTGCGGCCGTGCTGATGTCGCCGCCGGACCGTCCGACGAGGATCCAGCCGAGCGCACCCGCGACCAGGACCACGACCACGATGACGGCGATCAACCTCTGACGCTTACGACGGTGAGCCGCGCCCTGCGCACGACGCTGCTCCTGGCGCTCGAACTTCTCGCGTGCCAGTTGCTTCTGCCTCTTGATGCCGGACATGCCGCTCCTCGGAATTTGACGGGATTCCAGTCTAGACAGGGCCAAGGGCGGTGCTCGCGTGGCGACTAGACTTCACTGACCGCTAGGACAGGCATCGGAGGCTTCGTGCTCATCGCAGGATTCCCTGCCGGGTCATTCGGCACGAACTGCTACGTCGTGGCCAATGGCCCTGGCGAGCCGTGCCTGATCATCGACCCCGGGCAGGATGCCATCGACGGTGTCATGGAGATCGTGCGGGAGAACCGGCTCGCTCCGGCCGCAGTGCTGCTCACCCATGGGCACATCGATCACATCTGGTGTGTGGCGCCCGTGTCCGACAGTTTCGGCATAGCCGCCTATATCCATGCTGATGACCGCTATCGACTCGAGGATCCGGCCGGGAATTCTGTCTTCGCCTCGAGCGAGAAGTTGCTCTCGATGACCAAGGGTGCGCTCGAGCTCACCGAGCCCGACGACGTCCGCGTCTTCGACGCGTCCACCCCACTCGACATCGCGGGCATAGAGCTGAGCGTGCGTCATGCACCCGGCCATACAGAGGGCTCGGTGGTCTTCGAGCGCTCGGCGTCAGGAGACGTGCCCCCGATCATGTGGAGTGGCGACGTCCTCTTCGCCGGGTCGGTGGGTCGCACCGACCTCCCGGGTGGTGATTCCGAGGCGATGCGCACCAGCCTGCGCACGGTTATCTGGCCTGCTCCCGACGAGATGGTCGTGCTGCCCGGTCATGGTGGCCAGACCACCATTGGTGCCGAGCGCACAGCCAATCCGTACCTGCGCGAGTTCGCCGGTGGCAGTTCCCCGGCGATGCCGACGCGAGGGATGTAACGATGACCATGTTCACCGCGCCCAAGGGCGTGCCCGAGTACTTCCCGCCGCGCTCACGGGCCTTCGTTGACGTGCGTGCGCACCTCGCACATCCGGCCGAGCTGGCCGGGTACGCGTACATCGAGCTGCCGGTCTTCGAGGACACCGCTCTCTACGTGCGGGGCGTGGGGGAGTCGACTGATGTCGTGTCCAAGGAGATGTACTCGTTCGAGGATCGTGGCGGACGCAGCATCACCTTGCGTCCGGAGGGTACAGCCGGTGTCATGCGCTCAGTCGTCGAGAACAGGCTCGACAAGGGCCAGTTGCCGGTGAAGCTCTGGTACGCCGGCCCCTTCTTCCGCGCCGAGCGCCCGCAGCACGGCAGGTACCGCCAACTGCAGCAGGTCGGAGTCGAGGCGATCGGCTCCGATGACCCGGCGCTTGATGCCGAGGTCATCGCCATCGGCGACGAGGCGTTTCGCTCGCTGGGGCTGACGCAGTACACCCTGCATCTCACCTCGCTTGGCTGCGCTACATGCCGACCTCCGTATCGCGAGCTCCTGCAGGCACACCTCGTGGGGCTGGATCTCGACGAATCCACGCGTGAGCGCGCATCGATCAATCCCTTGCGCGTGCTCGACGACAAACGGGAGAGCGTCCAGGCGCAGCTCGTCGATGCCCCGCTCATGGTCAACCATCTCTGCGATGCGTGCTCCGCGCACTACGACCGGGTGCGCGAGTACCTGCGGATCATGAACGTCGCGTGGACTGAGGCTCCGCGCATGGTCCGCGGACTCGACTACTACACACGCACGACCTTCGAGTTCACCCACCACCTGCTCGGCGCCCAGTCGGGCATCGGCGGTGGAGGGCGTTATGACGGGCTCATGGCCTCGGTGGGCGGAGACAATCTCTCGGGCATCGGGTTCGGACTCGGAACCGATCGCACGCTCCTGGCCTGTGAGGCCGAGGGACTGGCGCCGGGCTCGGCCCCGCATCTCGACGCCTTCCTCGTGCCGATCGGCAGTGCGGCCAAGGCGCGACTTGTCGCGCTCAGCGCTGAGCTGCGGGCTGCGGGCGTGCGCAATGACCTGGCCTTCGGCGATCGTGGTCTGAAGGGGGCAATGAAGGCCGCCGACCGCAGTGGTGCCCCGCTCGTGGTCGTAGTGGGCGATGCCGAGGTTGAAGCAGACGTGGCCCAGGTGAAGACGATGGCCACCGGCGACCAGGCCACCGTTGCCTGGTCCGATCTCATTACCTTTATCTCGTCAGCTATCGAAAGGGACCTCACGTGATCCGCTCCATCGAAGCCGGTGCGCTTCGCCTGTCGAATGCCGGCGAGACCGTCACCCTGGCCGGCTGGGTGGCCAGCCGACGCGATCACGGCGGTGTCGCATTCCTTGACCTGCGGGATGCCTCGGGCATTGTCCAGGTAGTCGTGCACGACCCGGCAGTGGCGCACGAACTTCGCGACGAGTACTGCCTGCGCATCGTCGGCACCGTCTCTAAGCGTCCCGAGGGCAACCAGAACCCTGATCTGCCGACCGGCGAGGTCGAGGTCGAGGCCACTGAGGTCGAGATCCTCTCGGTCTCCGCACCGCTTCCGTTTCCGATAGACGACCGCATCAACGTCGGTGAGGAGACTCGTCTCAAGTACCGCTATCTCGACCTGCGTCGCGCCTCGGCGGGGGCGGCACTGCGCATGCGCTCGAAGGTCAATCAGATCGCGCGTGACGTGCTGCTGGCGCGTGACTTCGTCGAGATCGAGACGCCGACCCTGACCCGCTCCACTCCCGAGGGCGCGCGTGACTTCCTGGTTCCCGTTCGCCTGCAGCCGGGTCACTGGTACGCCCTGCCGCAGTCCCCGCAGCTGTTCAAGCAGTTGCTCATGGTCGCCGGCATGGAGCGCTACTTCCAGATCGCTCGCTGCTACCGCGACGAGGACTTCCGTGCTGACCGCCAACCCGAGTTCACTCAGCTCGATATCGAGATGTCCTTCGTCGAGCAGGACGACGTCATCGAGGTCGGCGAGGCCGTGGTGCGCGCGCTCTGGAAGGGCGTGCTCGACTATGAGATCGGCGAGATTCCGCGCATGACGTACGCCGAGGCGATGCGCCTATACGGCAGCGACAAGCCCGATCTTCGCTTCGGCCTTCCGCTCACCGATCTGACCCAATACTTCGCGAGCACCGAATTCCGCGTGTTCCAGGCCGAGTATGTCGGAGCGGTCGTGATGCCCGGGGGTGCCGACCAGCCGCGTCGCGCCTTCGATGCCTGGCAGGAGTGGGCCAAGCAGCGCGGGGCCAAGGGCCTTGCCTACGTCACCATTGCCGAGGACGGAACCCTCGGCGGCCCCGTGGCCAAGAACCTCACTGACGCGGAGCGCGATGGACTCGCGGCAGCAGTTGGTGCCTCACCGGGGGACTGCGTGTTCTTCGCCGCGGGCAAGACCTCGGATGCGCGCGCGCTGCTGGGCGCGGCCCGTCTCGAGATCGGCAAGCGCTGCGATCTCATCGACGAGTCGGCATGGTCCTTCCTCTGGGTGATCGATGCGCCGATGTTCGAGGCAATCGAGGACGAGCACGGAAACCCGGGCTGGACTGCCGTGCACCATCCCTTCACCTCCCCGAACAAGGAGTGGAAGGACAACTTCGAGAGCTCGCCGGGCGAGGCACTCGCCTGGGCCTACGACATCGTGTGCAATGGCAATGAGATCGGCGGCGGCTCGATCCGAATTCATCAGGCCGATATCCAGGCGCGCGTGTTCGCCATGCTCGGTCTCTCCGAGCAGGAGCAGGACGAGAAGTTCGGCTTCCTGCTCGAGGCATTCAAGTACGGTCCGCCTCCGCATGGCGGTATCGCCATCGGCTGGGATCGCGCTTGCATGCTCCTTTCGGGTGCCTCCTCGCTGCGCGATGTCATTGCCTTCCCGAAGACGGGTGCCGGCCACGATCCCCTCACCGGCGCACCGACCCCGATCACGCCTGTCCAGCGCAAGGAAGCGGGAATCGACGCGAAGCCCGGCGCATGAGCCTGTTCGACGAGGGGGCCTCGGCCGCAGCGATGAGCGCTCCGCTCGCGGTGCGCATGCGCCCCTCGTCGATCGATGAGGTCGTCGGGCAGGGCCCCGCACTTGCCGAGGGGTCCGCCCTTCGCGGACTTCTCACCGGAGCCACCGGCGTCTCGGTGATTCTCTGGGGGCCACCGGGCACCGGCAAGACGACGATTGCCTCGCTGGTCTCGACGGTCACGGGCAAGGACTTCGTCGAGCTCTCGGCGGTGACCGCCGGGGTGAAGGAAGTCCGCGCGATCATCGAGCACGCGCGCGACCAGCTGTCGGTCGTCGGTCGCGGCACCGTGCTGTTCGTCGACGAGGTTCATCGCTTCAGCAAGAGCCAGCAGGATGCCCTGCTACCCGCTGTCGAGAACGGCTGGGTCACGCTGATCGCTGCCACGACCGAGAATCCGAGCTTCTCGGTGATCAGCCCGCTGCTCTCGCGCAGTGTCCTCGTCTCGCTGCAGCCGCTGGAGGAGGCCGATATCGCGGCACTCGTCAGGCGTGCCGTCGTGGACCCGCGCGGACTCGACTCCCGCGTCACGATCACCGATGAGGCAGTCGAGTACCTGGCCCGCTTGTCGAATGGCGATGCCCGTCGCGCCCTGACCTCGCTGGAGGCAGCGTCGTCAGGCAACGGCGAGTGCGTCGACCTCGCGCGCATCGAAGCCGCGGTGCAGAGCGTCGCCGTGCGCTATGACAAGGACGGCGATCAGCACTACGACGTCATCAGCGCATTCATCAAGAGCGTGCGCGGAAGTGATCCCGATGCCGCACTCCACTACCTGGCCCGGATGATCGACGCTGGGGAGGACCCGCGCTTCATCGCTCGTCGCCTGATGATCCTGGCCAGCGAGGACATCGGCATGGCCGAGCCGAGCGTCCTGCAGACCGCCGTGGCCGCAGCCCAGGCGGTGGCGATGATCGGCATGCCCGAGGCGTCGATCATCCTCGCTCACGCGACCATCCATGCCTCGCTGGCTCCTAAGAGCAATGCCGTCGTGACCGGTATCGGCGAGGCGCTTACCGATATCCGCACAGGTCGCATCGGCCAGGTGCCCGAGCACCTGCGCGATGCGCACTATCCCGGCGCCGCCGGCTTAGGTCATGGCACCGGCTACGTCTACCCGCACGATGTCGACGGGGGAGTCGCCCGTCAGCAGTACCTCCCTGATCCTCTCGCTGACCGCTCCTACTACCGACCCACGCGCCATGGTGCCGAGGCCGCCTGGGGCGACATTGCCCAGCGACTCGAGCAGGCCCGTCGAGGCCACGACTAGGCTTGCGCGGTCGGGACGATCAGACAGGAGAGAGCGGATGAGCAGGGTTGTCTGGCTTGCCGTGGGCGCCATCGGAGGCATCGTGCTCTACCGCAAGGGACAGGCCATGCTCGACGAGGCCCGAGAGCAGGGTGTCATCACGAGCGCCCAGCGCGCGGGCGCAGTCGCAGCCGGCACCATCGCCTCGGCAACGACGATCGCCGGCAAGGTCCTCAACACGAACACGAAAGCGCAGGGAGCCTCGTAATGGATTCCGCGGAGATCCGCAGTCGATTCCTCCGGTACTTCGCCGACCGCGGCCATCAAGTCGTGCCCTCGGCGTCGCTGCTGCTCGATGACCCGACGCTCCTCTTCGTCAACGCCGGCATGGTGCCGTTCAAGCCCTACTTCCTCGGCGAGTCCCCGGCGCCCTACCCGCGTGCCACGAGCGTCCAGAAGGTCGTGCGCACCCTCGATATCGAGGAAGTCGGCAAGACCACACGTCATGCGTCGTTCTTCCAGATGGCGGGCAACTTCTCCTTCGGCGACTACTTCAAGGAGGAGGCCATCCCATTCGCCTGGGAACTCCTCACTCGTCCGGTCGCCGACGGTGGCTACGGATTCCCTGAGAGCAAGCTCTGGGCGACCGTCTACCTCGACGACGACGAGGCCATCGACATCTGGCACAAGAAGGTCGGCCTTCCCCTCGATCGCATCCAGCGCCGCGACATGGCTGACAACTTCTGGTCCATGGGGGTGCCCGGCCCGTGCGGCCCGTGCTCCGAGATCTACTACGACCGCGGCCCCGAGCACGGACTCGACGGCGGCCCTGTCGTCGACGAAGACCGCTATCTGGAGGTCTGGAATCTCGTGTTCATGCAGTTCGCGCGAGGCGAGGGTCCGGGCAAGGAGGGCTACCCGATCCTGGGAGAGCTTCCGGCCCGAAATATCGACACCGGCATGGGACTCGAGCGCATGGCCGCCCTGCTGCAGGGGGTCGACAACATCTACGAGATCGACACCACCAAGGGAATCCTCGATCGTGCGAGCGAGCTCTCGGGCACGAAGTACGGTGCGGCGGAGAAGAGCGACGTCGCCCTTCGCGTCGTGGCCGATCACGCCCGCACCTGCGCCTTTCTCATCGGTGACGGCGTCCTCCCCGGCAATGAGGGTCGAGGCTACGTACTGCGCCGCCTGATGCGCCGCACCATTCGCATGATGCGACTCATCGGTGCGCATGACCCGGTCATGGGCGACCTGATCGATCGCACTATCGAGACGATGGCACCGCAGTACCCCGAGCTCAATGACGAGGCCAATCGCATCCGCCAGATCTCCGTGGCTGAGGAGGCGACCTTCCTGCAGACACTGCGCACCGGAACGACGATCTTCGACACG
>JBJSWO010000081.1:0-5639 GCA_046085905.1 Actinomycetes bacterium
AGAGTTCGGTGAAGACGTGACGGCCCTCGGGAACCAGGGCCAGGCCGGTGCGCACCACTTTCTCGGGTGCCAGGCCGGCGATATCACGGCCGTGCACGGTCACGAGGCCGCTGCGAGCCGTGGCTCCCATGATGGCGAGAAGGGTCGATGACTTGCCGGCGCCATTCGGCCCGATGAGGCCGACGGCCTCGCCGGCGTTGACCTCGAAGCTGATTCCGCGCACGGCAGGGACGCCGTTGTAGGAGACCTGGAGATCGGTGACGTGCAGCCCCTCCCGGGTGTCAGCGGTGGACACTGCCACTCCTTCCGAGATAGGCCTCGACGAGAGCATCGCTGCCGCGCACCTCTGCAGGGGTGCCCTCCAGGAGGGTCTTGCCCTCGACGAGCACGTGGATGCGATCGCAGACATCGAGGATGAGCTTGACGTTGTGGTCGATGAGAAGCACGCCCAGCCCACGGTCGCGCAGCTTGCGGATATTCGCCGCGAACTCGCCGATCTCGCCTTCGTTCAGGCCTGCTGCGGGCTCATCGAGAAGTACGTATGAGGGTGATGTGGCAAGTGCACGGGCTACGCCGACTCGTCGCTCAAAACCATGCGGGAGCGAACTGCACGGCTGATCCGCGCGCGACTCGAGTCCGAAGTCGGCGATCAGCTCGTGGGCGGTGGCTATGGCCTGCTTGCGCTTTTGGCCGGTGCCCATCGCGGTGACGATGATGTTCTCTCGTACGGAGAGCCCGTTGAACAGGTGTCCGTGCTGGAAGGTACGCGCGAGTGCCCCGCGAGCACGGGCATACGGCTTGGTGCGGGTGATGTCGCGGTCGTCGAGGGTGACCGTGCCGGAGTCAGGCAGGTCATATCCGCTGATGATGTTCACCAGGGTCGACTTGCCGGCGCCATTGGGGCCGATGAGCCCGAGCACCTGGCCCGGCTCAACCGAGAGGCTGACGTCAGTGAGTGCCTTCACGCCGGCGAAGGCACGGGAAACCCCGGCCACGCGCAGTGCGCGTGGCCGGGGTGCCGTGGATTCGATCATTACGGGAAGACGACCTTCTCCGGAGCGATCGCCTCGATGAACTTCAGCTTGCCGTCGACAACCTCGAGGATTGCCATCGGGCGAGTGACGTTGATGTGCAGGTCAGGCGAGAAGCTCGTCGGGCCGGCCAGGGTCGGCACGTCCTTGAAGGTCTCCATCGCTGCGGTCATCTTGTCGCCATCCCAGCTGCCGGCCTGCTTGTAGGCCTCGAGGATCACTTGGAGGGTGGTCGGGCCGGTGACGAAGCCACCGACGTCGGGCAGCTGGCCGTACTTGGCCTCGTACTCCTTGGCCGCAGCGTTGACATCAGGGTTGGCGTCGTCGCCGTTCTTGGCGTTGTAGGTCACGACGTAGTAGTCGGAGAGGTTCGGGATGCCACCGACCCAGAAGTCACCGTCCATGCCGAAGCCGGAGATGATCGGGGTTGCGAGGCCGCCGTCGCGGATCTCCTTGGCGACCTGGCCGCCACCGGGGTTGTAACCGCAGTTGATGATGACATCGGGCTTGGTGCCGGATGCGATCTTCGAGACGGTCTCCTTGACGGAGTCACCCTGGACGTAGTCGTAGGTCTTCAGGACCTTGCCACCGAGCTCAGTGAAGCGCTTGTCGAACACTGCGCACTGGTTCTGGGTGTACTTGATCGAGGTGTCCTTCATGAGCACAGCGGACTTGTAGCCCTGCTTGTTGGCGAACTCGGCCATGACCGAGGCCTCGCCGGGAACGCCGTCACCCATGGAGAAGCCGAGCTTGAGGCCGCCTGCGGGGCCGTAGATCGGATCGCCGATGCAGGGGGCGATGTTCAGGACGTTCGCTGCCTCGGCCACGAGGGCTGCGGGCGAGGAGACGTCGTAGTCGCAGGTGACGATGAGGACGTTTGCGCCCTCGTCGATGACCTTCTGCGCATTCGGGGCGTAGGCCTCGAACTTGGTCTCGGTGTCGATGAAGTTGACCTGGATCGGCTGGCCGTTGACGCCGCCTGCGGCGTTGACCTTCTCGACCTCCAGCAGGAGGGCGTTACGGGCCGGCGTATCGATCGGGCCCATGAAGCCGGAGCCGGCCTGGACGATGCCGAGGACCAGCGGATCACCGCTGGCAGCGGGGGCTGCCTCGGATGCGGCGGCGGATGCGGCCGGTGCCGATGCCTCACTGGAGCTGCTGGACGATGACGAACTGCATCCGGACAGGATGAGCGCGCCGGCGCCCAATGTTGCTGCCACGGTCATGAGACGAAGTCTCATGCGACCTCCCTTGACGAGACAGGGCCGAGGTGACCCTGAAGTTCTTCCGCCGCGAGTGCTGCGGACCTGGATCTTGACATTTGATCAACGCCTCCACAAGGGGAAACGCGCAATTGTTACCTATTGTTGACATGACGGACACAAAAAACCCGACATATCCGTCTCATGAGGGGATTCTCGGGGAGCCTGCCTCAGGCGGTGGGGAGGTCAGCGGGGATGCCGGCCGAGATATCGAAGCGGGCGACCACCTCGGCAACCTTGGGCAGGGCGATCTCCCGCTCGGTCTCGCCGGTCTCGCTGATCAGGTGCTGAGCGGATAGCCGGACCGAGCTGGTGAGGTGGTTGGTCATCCAGCGCACGGCCTCGAGCCCGTCGTGGCGCATGAGCGCCGAGAGGATCTGGGTGTGCTCGTGATCCCGGGATCCCTGGGTCTCGACGTGGCGCATGGCATCGATGCGGTAGCGCTCGGAGTTGCGCCAGGCGGGCAGGATGGAACGGATCAGCCAGGCCCGCTGGGAGGCCTCGTAAATGGCGAAATGGAAGCGCTCATGGGCATCGCGAGCAGCGACGCGATCGCCGGCCTCCTGAGCTGCCTCGCGATCGGCGAGTGCTGCGGCGGCCAGGGCGCCGTCCTCCGCCGAGAAGTTCTGCGCGGCTTCCCAGACGGCGATGTTCTCGAGGTGCAGGCGGGCGAAGTAGGTGTCCTCGAGATCGGCGAGGGAGAGCTCGCGCACACGGGCGCCGCGACGCGGCTCGATCTCGACGAGATCAAGCGCCGCCAGGCGCCGAATGGCCTCGCGGACGGGCATCATGCTCATTCCGAGCTGCTCGGAGAGCTCCTTCAGCCGAAGCGGGGCTCCGGGGGGAATGCGCTGGTCGACGATGGCATCGAAGAGCGATCGGGCGGCGACATCGGATGCGCTCTCGATCTGGGCCTTCGTCAGCATGACACCCCCTTCAGTAGACCGAATGGTCCGTTTATCAAATATCGCACATGCGCGAGGCCTCTGTCACGCCTTCGTGCGGCACTGTGTCCGCGGAGGTGCGGTGGGTCTAGATCGCCCGGGTGCGGATTTCCACGAGCCGACCGTCGAGA
Source organism: Actinomycetes bacterium (assembly GCA_046085905.1). Taxonomy (GTDB): domain Bacteria; phylum Actinomycetota; class Actinomycetes; order S36-B12; family S36-B12; genus CAIKZY01. Next base: position 3,369 of record JBJSWO010000081.1, read on the forward strand.
AGTGCATCGCGAATATCGGCCGGCCACGGTGCGGAGCCCTCCGAGGTGCTCGAGGCATGGACGACCACCAGGGTCCCGCTGACGGCCACGGCACCTGACTCCGTGCGTACCTCGAATTCGTACGTGCATGAGCTCGTGCCGACCTTCACCACGGTGACCTGAACGGCGATCTCCTGCCCGTAGTACAAGCGGTCCTTGTAATCGATGTCGATGTGCACCCGCGGGATGCGAGCGATCTCCTCCGCTGGCATTCCGATCGAGCGCAGCAGTGCATGCTCGGCCTCCTCCATCCAGCGGAAGGCTGCTGCGAAGTGATTGTGGCCCGCCGCATCGGTCTCGTTCCAGGCCACCAGCCGATGGACGATGACGGATGAACCCCTGGACTCGCTCACGCACTTCCCCTGACGACGCCGAATAATCCCACCATCATGCCGCACTGCGACGAGCGCGCTGCAAGCAGGTCATGAGCGAAAACCCCAGTAATGCCAATGGCCCGACACCTCGCGGTGCCGGGCCATTCGCGTGGAAGAACTAGAGGATCTCGACCGTGCCGGCAGCACCGTCGACGCGCACCATGGTGCCCGTGCCGATCATCTCGGTGGCCTTGGGCAGACCGGCGACACAGGGAATGCCGAGCTCGCGAGCGACGATCATCGCGTGCGAGCCCATCGAGCCGGTGTCGACGATGACAGCCGAGGCGACCATGAACAGCGGGGTCCAGGAGGGATCCGTTTGCGGCGCGACCAGGATCTCGCCGGGCTGGAACTCGCTGATGGCGTCGGTGCTGGTGATCACGCGGGCCACGCCCTCGACCACGCCGGTAGACGCTGCAGCGCCGGTGAGAATGGTGCCCTTCGCGGCCTTCTCCGCCTTGTTGGCACCCTTGCGAGGAACCTCGGAGATGGGCGGGATCGGCTTCGAGCCATCGAGGAAGGTCGGGACCTCGAGTTCCTTCAGCGCATTCCACTCCTTCTCTCGCTGGGCGAGAACGGGACGCAGCGAGGTCTCCTCGAGAGCGAGGGAGTCGAGCTCCTCGTCGAGGGCGATGAAGATCTGGCGCGAGTGATCGAGAACGCCCTTGGCGGCGAGGCGCTCGCCGAGCTCGATGAGAGCCATGCGCGCCTCGTTCATGATCTTGATGCACGAGCTCTTGCCGCTCTCGCGCCAGCCGGCGAAGCGACGGGCCGAGCCGATTGCGCCACGGAAGGCAGCCTCAGTCGCAGGATCCATGCCTGCCGTGGCCTCCATCATCGCCTTGTCGGTCGCGGCTGCATGCGCGGCCTGCTTCGAGGATGGCGAGTCCGCATCATCGAGCTGGCGCATGCGGTCGATTAGGCCGAGGGCCAGCGACGGCTTCGACTCCCATGACTCGGTGCCGAGATCCCATTCGCTCGGGCCGCGGTAGCCGAACTCCGCGATGAAAGCCGCGAAATCACTCCAGAATCCGCCGCGTGCGGTCGGAAGCTGAGCGACGACCTTGTCGACACCGCTGTCGAACAGCGCGGTCATCGCCGGATCGTTCTTGACGGTGCGCGAGAGAGACCAGAGTGCATAGGTCGGCGCAGCCGACTCGACGTCACCGGCGTAGCCGAGGATGGTGACGAGCAGGTGAGCCTTGTCGCCGAGGATCTGGCCGGCAACGGCCGGGCCCAGGGCGGCATTGGAGGAGCCGATCTGCTCGGAGCGCCAGGCGAGGCGCTCGTACGGCATGACCGAGCGAGCACGCGCGACGAGCGCGCGGTTGCTCATGCCGCGAAGGTTCGGGCGATTGCGGCGCAGGTCATCGGCGATCGCCGCATCCTCGTCTGCACCTTCGAACTTCGAGGTGGTCAGCGCCCAGCCGGCACGGGCCGGGGCGAGAGCGGTGAGAGCCGGGTTCTCGTCAGCCGGCGACGGGGCGTGCGCTGGAGCACCGGGAGAGTTGAAGAAGATCGCATCGATGGTCTCCCAGCCCATGCCCTTGCGGATACCGAGGACGCGCACCGAGCTCTGGTTGACGTAGAGGTAGCCGTAGAAGAAGCCGGCGACAGAGGACTCGTCGGTGAGCTCATCGGAGGTGAAGCAGACATCCTCGACATAGCCCGAGGCCCAGCCGGGCAGCACGTTCGGGATCCAGCACATCGACGCACCCAGCGGGGTGATCGGGTCGGACATCACGTCGGCCGCGTTCAGGCGGGTGAAGACGGGGAAGCGAGCGCTGGGCTCGGTATCGGTAAGCCATGCCTTGGTCATGCTGGGATCCATTTCTCGCGGTGAGCTCGCAGGTACGCC
>JBJSWO010000082.1:0-6411 GCA_046085905.1 Actinomycetes bacterium
CCTCGACGTAGTCGTCGTTCTTGTTCTCGACCCAGCTCATGAGCTTGCGCAGCTCACGGCCGACGGCCTCGATCGGGTGCTTCTCTCCCTTGGCGCGCAGCTCCTTGAACTCATTGGCGCCCGAGAGCTGATCGTTGACGAAGCGCTCGGCGAAGGTGCCGTTCTGGATGTCGGCGAGAACGGCCTTCATGTTCTCCTTGACGCTCGGGTCGATGACGCGCGGGCCGGAGACGTAGTCGCCGTACTCAGCGGTATCGGAGACGCTCCAGCGCTGCTTGGCGATACCACCCTCGTACATGAGGTCGACGATGAGCTTGAGCTCGTGCAGGCACTCGAAGTAGGCCACCTCGGGCTGGTAGCCGGCCTCGACCAGGGTCTCGAAGCCGTACATGACCAGTTGCGAAGCGCCGCCGCAGAGCACTGCCTGCTCGCCGAAGAGGTCGGTCTCGCACTCCTCGGTGAAGGTGGTCTTGATGCCGCCTGCGCGCAGGGAGCCGATGGCCTTGGCGTACGAGAGGGTCAGCGGCCAGGCGTTGCCCGTGGCGTCCTGCTCGACGGCGACGATGGCGGGAACGCCACGGCCGGCTGCGTACTCGCGGCGCACGAGGTGGCCGGGGCCCTTCGGGGCGACCATGCACACGTCGACATCGGCCGGCGGGGTGATGTAGCCGAAGCGGATGTTGAAGCCGTGGGCGAAGAAGAGGGCGTCGCCTGCCTGCAGGTTCGGCTCGATCGACTCCTTGTAGAGCGCCGCCTGGACGTGGTCGGGGGCGAGGATCATGATGACGTCGGCCTCAGCCGCTGCCGTGGCGGGATCGACGACGCGCAGGCCGGCCTCCTCAGCCTTGGCGGCGCTGGCGGAACCCGGGCGCAGGCCGACGCGGACGTCGACGCCGGAGTCGCGCAGGCTCATGGCATGGGCGTGGCCCTGGCTGCCGAAGCCGATGATGGCGACAACGCGGTTCTGGATGATGGACAGATCGGCATCGCCGTCGTAGAACAACTCGGCCACGGGGGCACTCCTTCGAATTTCGGTTCGTGCTAACTAAGGGTTGAGGGTATCGGCCCGCCCTGGGTGCGGGTGAATCGGCAGGTAGCCAGGAACGGCGCTAGCCGCTCAGGCCCCCTTTTCGGCGGGGCGAACGGCCCTATCCGTGATCGATCTCGAGCCGCGCCCGACCGCGACCATGCCCGACTGCACGAGCTCCTTGACCCCAAAGGGCTCCAGGACCTTGAGGAGGGCGGTGAGCTTGTCGTGATTGCCGGTGGCCTCGATCGTCAGCGCGTCGGCCGCGACATCGACCACCTTGGCCCGGAACATCTGGACGGTCTCCAGGATGCTCGAGCGCGACTCATTGTCGGAGCGCACCTTGACCAGCATGATCTCGCGCTGCACCGAGGACTCGGGATCGAGCTCGACGATCTTCAGCACGTTGATCAGCTTGTTGAGCTGCTTGGTGACTTGTTCCAGCGGGGAATCCTCGACATTGACCACGATGGTCATGCGCGAGATATCCGAGATCTCGGTCGGGCCCACTGCAAGGGACTCGATGTTGAACCCACGCCTCGAGAACAGCGATGCCACGCGCGCGAGAACGCCTGGCTTGTTCTCGACAAGAACGGACAGTGTGTGCCTGGACATCAGTCGTCACTTCCCCACTCGGGCGCCAAGTCGCGCGCAATCTGGATGTCGTCATTGCTTGCACCCGCGGCCACCATCGGCCACACCATCGCATCGCGATGCACGATGAAATCGATGACCACAGGCGCGTCGTTGAGGCTCAGAGCCTTCTCGATGGTGGCGTCAACTTGATCGGGTGTCTCGCAGCGCAGGCCGTGGCATCCGTAGGCATCCGCAAGCTTCACGAAGTCGGGAATGCGGTACGAATGCAGGTCGGTATTCGAGTAGCGCGAGTTGTAGAACAGGGTCTGCCACTGACGCACCATGCCCAGGCTCGAGTTGTTCATGAGCGCGACCTTGATCGGAATCTCGTTGATGGTGCAGGTGACGAGCTCCTGATTGGTCATCTGGAAGCATCCATCGCCGTCGACGGCCCATACAGTCTTGTCGGGGGCCCCTACCTTGGCGCCCATGGCGGCCGGAACGGCGAAGCCCATAGTGCCCAGGCCGCCCGAGTTGATCCAGGTGTTCGGCTTCTCGTAGTTGATGAACTGAGCTGCCCACATCTGGTGCTGCCCCACGCCGGCAGCGAAGATCGAGTCGGAGCCCGAGATCTCGCCGAGTCGCGTGATGACGTACTGCGGTGAGAGCGAACCGTCGGACGGCTCGTCGTAGCCCAGCGGGTAGGTCTCCTTGAGCCGGGTGAGCTGCTGCCACCAGGCCCCGTAGTCGCCGCGGCGGCCGGCCTCGAACTCTGCCTCGAGGGCGGTGATCAGCTCGGGAATGATCTCGGAGAGATCGCCGACGATCGGCACATCGGCGTAACGGTTCTTGCCGATCTCGGCCGGGTCGATGTCAGCGTGGATGACCGCGGCATTCGGCGCGAAGGTCGAGAGCTTGCCGGTGACACGGTCGTCGAAGCGAGCGCCCAGCGTGATCAGGAGGTCGGACTGCTGCAGCGCGCCGACAGCCGACACCGAGCCGTGCATGCCCGGCATGCCCATGTGCTGAGGGTGGGTGTCCGGGAATGCGCCGCGTGCCATCAGCGTGGTGACCACCGGGATGCCGGCGATCTCGGCGAGCTTTCGCAGTGTCTCGGAGGCACCTGCGCGGATCACGCCGCCGCCGACGTAGAGCACCGGGGCCTTGGCATCGACGATCATGCGGGCTGCCTCGCGCACCTGCTTGGCATGCGGTCGCGTGACCGGGTGGTAGCCCGGCAGGTCGATCGAGGTCGGCCACTCGAACGTGGTCATGGCCTGCAGGGCGTCCTTGGAGACATCCACCAGGACCGGGCCGGGGCGACCGGAGGAGGCCAGGTGGAAGGCCTCGGCGATGGCGCGCGGGATGTCGTCGGCCCGGGTGATCAGGAAGCTGTGCTTGGTGATCGGCATCGTGATGCCGCGGATGTCAGCCTCCTGGAAGGCATCGGTGCCGATGAAGCCCGATGAGACCTGGCCGGTGATGGCCACGAGGGGCACGGAGTCCATGTTGGCGTCGGCGATCGGGGTCACCAGGTTGGTGGCTCCGGGCCCGGAGGTCGCCATGCAGACCCCGACCTTGCCGCTCGTGTAGGCGTACCCCTCGGCCGCGTGCCCGGCACCTTGCTCGTGACGCACGAGGATGTGTCGGATCTTGGCCGAGTCCATGAGGGGGTCGTACAGGGGCAGGATCGCCCCGCCCGGGATGCCGAAGATGTCGGTCACCCCCGCCGACTCCAGGGAGTGCACCAGGCTCTGTGCCCCGGTGATCTGCTCGCTCATCAGTTCCTTCTTCGTCCGTGCCTGCTCAATGAAAAACCCCCCGACCCGGCTGGGTAACGGAGGGCGCGCGTGGGGATTTTGCGTATCAGCCCACGCGCTCGGTAACTACTACAAGCTTTGCCACGAGAGGAACCATACCCACCCTCGTCACTCCTGTCACCCCCTAATCTGAGTGACCCAGGCCACGAAAGAGGGCCTCCGCACGAAAACTGGGGCTGTTTCTGGAGATGCGCGGGTCTACCCCAGGCGCGAGACGTCGCGTACGGCACCCGTATCGGCGGAGGTGACCATGGCGGCGTAGGCCTTCAATGCATCGGAGACCTGGCGCTCGCGGCCAATCGGGGTGTAGGCCGCCTTGCCCAGGGCCTCCATGGCTGCCCGGCGACGGGCGAGCTCGGAGTCAGGCACATCGACCCTGATCGAGCGAGCCGGGATGTCGATGACGATGGTGTCGCCCTCCTCCACCAGGGCAATGGTGCCGCACGAGGCGGCCTCGGGCGACACGTGGCCGATCGACAGGCCGGAAGTGCCTCCGGAGAAGCGCCCGTCGGTCACCAGGGCGCAGGCCTTCCCGAGGCCCTTGGCCTTGATGTACGAGGTCGGGTAGAGCATCTCCTGCATGCCGGGACCGCCGCGCGGACCCTCGTAGCGGATGACGACGCAGTCGCCCTCCTTCACGCGGTCGTTGAGGATTCCTTCGACGGCCTCGTCCTGCGACTGGAAGACGCGGGCCGGGCCGCTGAAGGTCAGCAGCTCGGTAGCCACGCCTGCGGTCTTCACGATGCAGCCGTCCTCGGCGAGATTGCCGTAGAGCACCGCGAGGCCGCCGTCCTGCGAGAACGCATGCTCGAGGTCGCGGATGACGCCCTCGCTCGCATCGGTGTCGACCTCGGCGTAGCGACGGTCCTGTGAGAAGGCCACCTGGGTCGGCACGCCGCCGGGAGCCGCGCGATAGAAGTCAATGACCTCCGGATTCGAGGTCTGGGCGATGTCCCAGGTCTTCAGAGCCTCCGCCATGGATGACGAGTGAACGGTCGGGAGATTGGTGTGCAGCTTGCCGGCGCGATCGAGCTCGCCGAGGATGCGCATGACTCCGCCCGCGCGATGGACGTCCTCCATGTGCACGGTCTGGATCGACGGGGCGACCTTGCACAGGTGCGGGATGCGGTGCGAGAGGCGATCGATATCGGCCATGGTGAACGGCACCTCGGCCTCCTGGGCCGCGGCGAGCAGGTGCAGCACGGTGTTGGTCGAGCCGCCCATCGCGATGTCGAGCGCCACTGCGTTCTCGAAGGCATCGAAGGTGGCGATCGAACGCGGCAGTACCGAGGCATCGTCGTTCTCGTAGTAACGGCGGGCGATATCGACGATCAGCTTGCCCGCGTTCTCGAAGAGCACGCGGCGATCAGCATGGGTCGCGAGCACCGAGCCATTGCCCGGCAGCGAAAGACCGAGTGCTTCGGTCAGGCAGTTCATCGAGTTGGCGGTGAACATGCCCGAGCAGGAGCCGCAGGTCGGGCAGGCCGAGCGCTCCATCGCGGCGACATCGGCATCGGAGTTCTTCGAGTCAGCGGCCTCGACCATCGCGTCGACGAGATCGACGGCACGCTCGGAGCCATGCCACTGGACCTTGCCGGCCTCCATCGGGCCGCCGGAGACGAAGACGGTGGGGATGTTCAGGCGCAGGGCGGCCATCAGCATGCCCGGGGTGATCTTGTCGCAGTTGGAAATGCACACCATGGCGTCAGCGGTGTGCGCATTGACCATGTACTCGACCGAGTCGGCAATGAGATCGCGGCTGGGCAGTGAGTAGAGCATGCCGCCGTGACCCATCGCGATGCCGTCGTCGACGGCGATGGTGTTGAACTCCTTAGCCACGCCGCCCGCGGCCTCGATCTCGCGTGCCACGAGCTGGCCGAGATCCTTCAGGTGCACGTGACCGGGCACGAACTGGGTGAAGGAGTTGACCACCGCGATGATCGGCTTGCCGAAGTCGCCGTCCTTCATGCCGGTCGCGCGCCAGAGCGCACGGGCGCCGGCCATGTTGCGACCATGGGTGGAGGTGCGGGAGCGGTACATCGGCATGAGCTGACCCCTATTCGGTGACTGACAGGCCCAGCCTACGCGGCCACCACGAGGGGCCCTAGGGCACGCTGACGAGGCACTCGAGCGGTGCGCCCGACTGTCAGCGCTCGATCTGCTCGGCCACGAGCCGGGTCGCTCGCGGCACGAAGGCGCTCGTATTGCCGCCCAGGTGCGGGGTGATGAGCACATCGGGTGCTGCCCAGAGCGGATGCTCGGCCGGCAGCGGCTCGGGATCGGTGACATCGAGGGCGAAGTGCAAGCGACCGGCCTCGTGCAGCATGGCCTCGGTATCGGCGACCCCTCCCCTCGACACGTTGACGAGCAGGGCGCCATCGCGCATCTACGAGAGGAACTGCGCATCGACCATGCCGCGCGTCGAGTCGTCGAGCGGAACGGCGATCACGACGATGTCGCACTGCGGCAGCAGCGCCGGCAGCTGGTCCGGGGCGGCAATGCCATCACGCGAGGTGCGCGCCATCATGCGGATGCTCACCTCGAAGGGCAGCAGCCGATCGTGGATCGCGCGGCCGACTCCCCCGGTGCCGATCACGAGAACTCGACGGTCGGCGAGTGAGACATGCCGGCGGTGATCCCAGGTGCCGGTGGTCATCGCGCGCGCCGCATCGTCGATACCGCGCAGGCTGGCGAGGATCAGGCCGACCGCGAGCTCGGAGGTACTCGCGTCGTGCACTCCCTGCGCATTGCAGAGCGTCACGCCCTCCGGGAGGAACTGCACGGCGTAGTCGAAGCCCGCGGTGAGCAGCTGGCAGGCCTGCAGGCGCGGCATGTGCTGCATCAGGTGCGCATTGGGCTGCGGACCCATGTAGTGCGGTACGAAGAAGCCGCACGACTGCAGCTGCTCGTCGGTCAGCACCTGGCTATCGCCGTAGAGCACGACGCCCGGACCGGGCGTGCCCACGATGTCGGGAACGAGCGCGAGGA
>JBJSWO010000083.1:0-4801 GCA_046085905.1 Actinomycetes bacterium
CTCGCAGTCCATCACTGCGTCGTCATGAAACGCGATTCCGCCGTACTCGCCGTGCGCCACGCGCCAGTCATCGTGCTTGCCCGACCAGTTGTAGCCCGTCATCGCGCGCACCGGGCGCTGGACACCCATGCCGTGCAGGCCGTGAGGACCTTGATCGCGCACGACATCGCCAATGCCATCGGGGCCGTAGCCATCAGTGGTGTCCCAGAAGACCAACGGATCCGCGATAACGCCGCCTGTGTCGGCAAGCGACTTCATCTCGTCGAGCGAGAGTGCCCGACCGACGATCCCGCTGCGATCGATCTTGCCGTTGTACTTGAAGTCCCGGAAGGTTCCGCGCATGGCCGCGGAATTGGTAGCCGCGCCCCAGTAGAACGGACTGGTCGCGACGGTCGGGCTGACTCGGAGCTTCTGCTCGACCGTCGAGGTGTGGTCGAAGGGAGCGACACGACCGAGGCGCCCGTTGTAGGGGTTGACCACGGCCTGCTGATGCAGCACTGCCTTGCCTGACTTCGCGTCAAAGCTCACCGCGACGAAATACCAGGTGTGATGCACGAGCGGGATCTCGGAGGCGATCTCGTCGGAGTCCTTGCCATCGGCGACCCAGAAGGCAAGGCGGCTGTGGCCATCGATGCCGAGTGCGTACCCGGCATTTTCGTTCAGCGCATAGCGACCCAGGAGTACCTGGCGTCCACCGGCCGGCATGGTCGGGAAGATGAAGGAGTAGATGGTGAAGGAATCGGTGAGCCCCAGCAGGTTGCCGAAGTCCTCGACAATGACGGCGTTGCCGTCGTTGACGAATTGCTTCGTCACCGCATGGGAACCGGAGAGGGCGGTGGGAATGAGCTCCTCGATGAAGCCGGGGCCCTCGGGATGCTCGTCGCCGTGAATCAGGCGCACGACCTCGACCTGCGCCTGCAGGGCGTTGTCGACGCTCACCTGGAAGTTGACGGTGTCGCCCGGGGCGTAGCTCACCTTGTCGGTGTATCCGGTGATGGAAATGGTGGCCATCGTTACTCAGCTCCCGTCATGATGCCTTCAGATCGTTGATACGCCGCATGAAGACGGCGTGATAGGCCTCATCAAGCGACCCATAGGTCTTGTCGTCGACGATGCGCGGCGGGACACCGGGGATGCCGCTGAGCGCCACGACGCGATAGCTCTGGAACGGCACCTCCGTGTAGACCGCGTACTTGTCGGGGATGGGTGCCTTGCGGAAGTAGTTGAGGATGCGCTCGAGGTGATCGGAATGCTGCCCCAGTGGGCTGCGGCGATGCTCCTCGATGATCTCCGGCGTGATCCAGCCACGCAGCTTCTCGCGCAACTCGCGCTCGAAAGTACGGCCCGCGATGATCGACTTGTCGTGGATCTCCGGTGCCTGCTGCGGCAGGAACTCCGCGTATTTCGTGGTCTGAGCGGCACGGTGCAGTGCCTGGCGCCGCGTCCGGATCTCCCGCATCTGCTCCTTGAGGCCGAAGATTCCGTTGCGCGTGTACAGCACGGAGAGCAGTGCGAGTGCGCCGGCAAGAACGATGCGCCAGGGGCCCCAGTCGGTGAACCACTGGGTGATGCCTACGACGATCACGGTGCCGATCACCGCTCCCTCGGCGCGACCGAGTCCGCCGATCACGATCATGGCGAGCATCAGCAGCAGGAGATCAAGGCTGAAGATCTGCAGTGAGGTGCCGCCGATGTATGTGGAGTAGAAGGCGCCCAGGGCACCGAGCACGCCCGAGGCGACCATGAACACGATCATGCGCGCGCGCTGCCAGTCGATACCGATGGCGGAGGCGAACGACTCATCCTCCTTCGATGTGGACGCGGTCTTGAGCAGCAGGCCGATGCGTCCGCCATTGATCCAGCGGAAGACGGCAAGTGCCACGAGGAGCGCAATGAAGGTGGTTAGAAATGCCAGGGTCTGGCCAAGGCGCGTGGTCAGCATGTCGGCCGGCACGATGCGACCGGCCCCGAAGAGAGCCCCGTTGAACTTTCCGCCTAATGCCTCGTTCTGCGTGACGAAGTTGCGGCAGAACTCTGAGAGGCCGAGCGTCAGCAGGGCGTAGTACAGGCCGTCGAGCCGTCGAGCAGGCAGACTGATCAGGAAGCCCATTGCAATACCCAGTGCGAGTCCGACGACCAGCATGACCGGCCAGGGCAGGCCGAAGGTAATCGACAGATAGGCAGCACCGTACGAGCCGACGCCTACGGTGGCCAAGGTCGCGAACGACTGCAGTCCGGCGGTACCCATGATCAGGGTCCACATCACGTTGATCGATGCGTAGATGCAGATGATTCCGAAAAGCGAGAGGAAGCGTTCCGAGCCGACTGCCGTCGGGATCGCGACGAGAAGGAAGAGACCGAAGAGCCAGAACAGGGGCTTCTTGTCGGTCAGCACGACCTCGCGCTTCAGCGTCTTCGGGTTGAACTGCCCGGAGAGCTTGAGCACCGAGCGCTTCGTGCCGAAGTAGCGGCGGCGGCGCAGCACACGGTCAGGCCGAGTCGGCCAGGCCGGGCGCCAGGCGCGACGACCGACCAGGTGCTTCGTCTTGGGAGTGCTGGCTGCCTTACTCACGGACGTCCTCCAGAAGGCCGCCCAGGCCGCGCGGGCGGAAGACGAGGATCAGCACGACGATGCCGAACAGCACGAAGGGCACGAGTGACTGCGCGAGGTAGCGCGCGGTCAGGGCCTCGGCCAGGCCCACGATCGCCGCGGCGATCACGGTGCCCGGGATCGAGCCGAGACCGCCGGCAAGCGAGATGATCAGGCCAACGGTGAGCGGCTGCACGCCCGAGGTCGGGCTGACGAAGAAGGTCTGCGCGAGCATGACCGAGGCGAGGCCCGTAAGCGCACCGGAGATCGCGAGCACTCGCATTCCGGTGACTCGCACCGAGACGCCGACCACGGCCGCACCGAGCGGGTTCATCATCATCGCGCGCATCTGCAGGCCGGCGCGGCTGCTGCGCATCCACATGATCACCGCGGTGAGCATCAAGGTGGCGATGACGATGGCGCCAAGCTGGCTGTACGAGACACCGCCGGAGCCGATCTCGATTCGGCCGGTGCCGAAGATCGGCGGCAGCGGCTTGCTCTGCGGGCCGAAGAAGATTAGCCAGAGCTGGGTTCCAATCAGGCTGATGGCAAGTGTTGCGATCAGGCCACGAGTGCGGAAGTTCGCGCGATCCTGGAGCGGCAGGAAGGCGATCGATCCGACGAAAAGCCCTGCGATCGCCGAACCGGCCATGCCGGAGACGAGCAGGCCGATCGACATCACCGGGCCTTCGGTGATGCCCAGATTCGTCAGGGTCTGCGCGTAGAGGTATGCCGCGTAGCCACCCGCGGTGAAAATGAAGCCCTGCGCGAGGTTGAGCATGCCGATGCTGGCCCAGGTGAACGAGATGCCAATGGCCACGAGGCCGTACATGGAGGCCAGCACCGCGGCGCTGATGATGAGCTCGATCATCAGTGCATCCCTCCTGCGGCCGGAGGAACATCGCCGAGTGCCTCGCCGACATCGAGCTTGATCTCGCCGGCGTGCATGCCGAGCATGCGATCGACGCGTCCCTCGAGGAGCGGCAGGTTCTGCTCGGCGATGATCATCGCGCCTTCGCCGATATCAATCTGGCACAGGGCAGCGACGAGACCCATCGAGATCTTGGGAGCAAGGCCTAAGGAGGGCTCATCGACCAGGTAGAGCTTGGAATCGGACATCAGCGCGCGACCGACGGAGACCATGCGTCTCTCACCGCCCGACAGCGTTCCGGCAGTCTGCTTGAGCAGCTTGCCCAAGGGCGGGAAGACGTTGATGACACTGTCTCGACGACGCTTGCGTGACCGCCAGGACGCACTCGTGTACGCGCCACTGTCGAGATTGTCCTTGACCGAAAGGCCGGGAAAGATCGCGTCACCTTGGGGAGCAAGTGCGATACCGCTGCGGACGATGCTCGGTGTCTTGCGACCGACACCATGGGTGCGGCGACCGCCGATCTCCTTGCCCTCGAAGATGATCGAACCGTCCTGCCAGCCGGTCAGGCCCACGATCGTGCTGAGCAGCGTGGTCTTGCCGTGGCCGTTCAGGCCAACCAGGCCGAGGCGCTCACCGGGCTCGACCGTGAGATCAAGATCGTGAAGGACCCGCATCGGTCCGTAACCGGCAGAGATGCCGGTGAGCTGGAGAATCGACATCAGCTGATCACCAGATTCCCTTCGAGATCAGCGTTGATCGGCACGTCGAAGTAGGCGGCACGCACCTCGGGCGAGGTGAACACAGTCTCGGGCGGGCCCTCGGCGATGATGTGGCCGACATCGAGGACAAGAACCTTCGACGCCACCATCGCGAGCAACTCGAGTCGGTGCTCGATCAGCAGCACGGCAACGCCGTATTCCTGCGCGAGCTTGCGCACGACAAGATCGATCTCGTCGATCTCTGAACCGGTCAGGCCAGAGGCAGGCTCATCGAGCAGGACAATCTGGGGGTCCCGGAGCAGCAGGCAGGCAAGCATGAGCTTGCGGCGCTCCAGGGTTTCGAGGGATGCAGTGGGTGAATCGAGTGGCGTTCGCATGCGCACGAATTCCGCGGCCCATTCGACAGTGAGTCGTGCGGGGTAGGGCTTGTATGCCTTGCGCGCGGCCTTGAGGGTCTCGGCGACCGTCAGGGTCGCCGGCACGATCGGGCGCTGATAGCTGCGCACCAGGCCCAGCTCAACGCGCTTGCGCATGGGCAGCGGAATTCGTGCGCATGCGAACGCCACTCGATTCACCCACTGCATCCCTCGAAACCCTGGAGCGCCGCAAGCTCATGCT
>JBJSWO010000084.1:0-10928 GCA_046085905.1 Actinomycetes bacterium
CTTCGCCACGACCATGTGCGATGCACTGAACAGCTGCACACCGGTTGCCCCGGGCAGCGCAATCACGATTGGGGATGGACCGAAATGGTTCGGCACCGTAACAAGCTGATCACCGCCGTCGCAGTTCTCGCTGCGGCGACTCTCACCCTGAGCGCGTGCGGTGGTGGCTCCTCCTCGAGCGAGCCCACTGCCTCGGGCTCGGCCGCACCGACCACCCCGGCGAACTCTGTTCCGGCATCGCTCATCGGCATGCAGGTCGAGGGTGTCGAGGGCGAGTCGTGGCCGTCGGCACCGTTCGGCGCACTGCGCTTCTGGGACAACGGCACTGCCTGGTCGCAGATCGAGCTGAAGAAGGGTGTCTACAAGTGGGACAACCTCGATCACGCCGTCGCGAATGCCGAGGCCAAGGGCATGACCGACATCCTCCAGGTTCTCGGTACCACGCCGACCTGGGCGGCATCGAAGGTCAGCAAGGGCGAGTACCCGCCCACCCCGGGCGCGGCAAGTGCACCGAAGGATCTCGCTGACTGGGATGCCTGGGTGACTGCAGTGGTCACCAAGTACAAGGGCCGGATCACCGCGTACGAGATCTGGAACGAAGCCAACCTGAAGATGTTCTACAACGGCACTCCCGAGAAGCTCGCGGAGATGACCAAGCGCGCGTACGACATCATCAAGAGCATCGATCCCGAGGCGAAGGTCGTGGCGGCATCACCGGCACTGCGGCTCAAGAGCGCTGTCGATCGCTTCTTCCCGACGTACCTCTCGGAGCTCGCGGCAGCGGGATGGCCGATCGACGCACTGTCGATTCACACCTACCCCGATGCCACCGGTGATCCGGCCGCACGCGGTCTGCTCGTCGAGGGCGTCAAGGAGATCATCACGGCAGCGGGTGCGCCCGAGACCATCGAGCTGTGGGATACCGAGCTCAACTACGGGCTCGGCGGCCTCGGTCTCGATAAGCAGGACATCACCGGTGCGAAGGCCGCGGGCTTCATCGTCCGCACCTACATCGACGATCTTCGCTACGGCATCGCGCGCTCGTACTGGTACATCTGGACCCAGACTCCGAAGGAGTGGCTGGGCATCCAGGCCTACCCGGGTGCTGAAGCCGAGCAGGGCTTCTTCGCCCTCGATAACTGGGTGACCGGCGCTTCGTACGACGGTTGCACCGAGACGGGCAATGCCGTGACCTGCAACTTCTCGAAGGCAGGCGCGAAGTGGATCGTCGCCTGGGCTGAGACCGGCACCGAGCAGTACACCGCGCCCGAGGGCACGCAGCTCGTCTGCGACCCGCTGGCCAACTGCACCGAGACAGCAGCCGGCACCGGCATCACCCTCACCGAGGTGCCGATCCGGGTCTACCTGCAGCAGTAACGCGGATCATCAGATGGGCCGGGACGCACGACAGCGTCCCGGCCCTTCTATGTACCCCGGAGGGCAGCGCCGCCAGGGACTCGACATCGATGCGTGCGCGGCCTCAGGAGGCACACGAGGCAGACGAGGACGCTGGCATCGGGGAGCCGCACCGCCCCGACAATCCCTGCCTGCGCGAGGTCATGCTCGGTCGTGCCCGAAATGTGACGATGCGAAGGGTGGTATCCGGGCAGGGGCGTGCCAGACTTCCCCTACGAAGGCGCGCCCGTCGGGCCGCCGGGGCACGCAGGTCGACGGGTGCTGATAAGTCAGCGCGAAAGAGAGCCGAGGAGGTGGCCGTGACCGCGGATCGTTCCGAGCTCGACGAGGCCGCCGGCGTCTCCACCCCCGCCCGCATCGGCTGGGCCGAGGCCCACTCGCACCGCGATCGCCCGCACCTGCGCCGCGACCCACTGCGCGTGTATGCGACCCGCGCCTTCATCCTCGACTCCTTCGCGATCCTGATCGCCGGCATCGTCGGCTTCATTCTTCGCTGGGCGATTCCGTACTCGGTCGAGCTCAATGACCCGACCTACGTCGCCTACGTCGTCATCGTCGTGCTCGCCTGGATCACCACGCTGGTGTTCCGCGGTGCGTATGACACGCGCATCCTCGGCGTCGGCTCGGAGGAGTTCAAGCGCGTGGTAGGCGCGACCGCAGTCGTGTTCGGTGCGATCGCCGTTGCCGTGTTCGTCTTCAAGGTCGATCTCTCACGCGGCTTCGTCGTCATCACCTTCGCCACCGGCATCATGCTGCTGCTCGCCGTTCGCTGGACATTGCGCGCGTGGCTGCGTCATGAGCGTCGCTATGGCCACTACCTGCATCGCACGATCGTGATCGGTGCCGAGCCGCAGAAGTCCGATGTCGTCGACATGCTCGATCGTGATCCGGTGGCCGGCTTCACCGTGGTCGACGATATCCAGGAGCCGTCGACTGATGTCGATGACGATGCCCTCGATGCGTGGCTCGACGAGGTCATGGCCCGCATTGCCCTCGCTGACGCCGATACCGTTGCGGTTGCTGGCTCCCCGCAGCTCGGTCACACCGTGATCCAGCGCCTTGCCTGGCGTCTCGAGGGCCCGCGCGTCGACCTGCTCGTCGCCCCCACGGTCGGCGATGTCGCCGGCCCGCGCGTCACGATGCGCATGGCCGCTGATCTTCCGCTGCTGCATCTCGATGAGCCGCACCTCACCGGCCCGAAGCGCGCCATCAAGCGCACCCTCGACGTGATCATCGGCATTCTGCTCTTCATCCTCTTCTCGCCGTTCATGCTCGTCGCCGCGATCGGCGTGAAGCTCACGAGCCGCGGCCCGATGCTCTACAAGCAGGAGCGCATCGGTCGCGGAGGCCAGCTGATCACTGTCGCGAAGTTCCGCACGATGCATGTCGGTGCCGACCAGATACGCGATGAGGTGATCGGCGTTCCTGACGAGGGCATCACCGAGCGCTACCGCCGCGATCCGCGCATCTCCGGCTTCGGCCGCTTCCTGCGCCGCTGGTCGATCGACGAGATGCCGCAGGTGGTCAACGTGATCGGCGGCTCGATGTCACTGGTCGGCCCGCGCCCCGTGATGCTCGATGAAGTGCCGCTCATGGACGACGCCGATCACCGTCGTCACCTGACCAAGCCGGGCCTCACGGGCCTGTGGCAGGTCGCCGGCCGCAAGCAGGTCGACTGGGAGGAGCGCATGCGCCTCGACCTCGACTACGTCGAGCACTGGTCGCCTGCCCTCGATCTCGTCATCGTGGCCAAGACCGTCAAGGTTGTGCTGATGGGCGATGGCGCCTACTAGCCCCACGCGAACGACCCTGCGTACCTGCAGCTCCTGAGCCCGGCTCAGTGAGCCCCGGAGACCGCGCGGAACTGATGCCTGATCGTGAGGCTCCCGCCCCTCGCGCACGAGGGGAATCCCCCTACACAGTACGTATACTCACCAGGTGTCCAGGCTCACCCCGAAAGCGTGGTTGATCCTGGTTCTCGTGCTCCTGGGCGGCGGTTTCGTCCTGTGGCTCCAGCTCAGCCTGGTCACCTCCCTCGCGGCCCTCGGCTTCGGCGCCCGCGGCTTCCAGACCTCCATGACCAGCGCGGTCGACCAGATCAAGGCGGGCAGCTTCACCGAGGCTCAGAGCGACGTGCAGTCGGCTGACGGTGCGGCCGCCGCGATCACGTTCTCGTCGAATGGCCCGCACATGGCCCTGCTCGCCGGGGTGCCCGGCATCGGCACTGCCATCGAGAACTGGCAGCACCTGGGCCAGGCCACCGACGGCATCACCACGAGCACTGCCGAGCTCGTCGAGCTCTACGGCGATCTGTCGGGCAAGAACGGCGGCCAGAAGATCTTCAGCGATGGCGCGGTCGACATCCCGCGCCTGCAGGCCCTGCCGCCGCGCGTGGCGAGAGTCGATGCGGGAATGCAGACCGTCGTGGCTCAGCTCGAGGCCGTCAACACCAGCGGCCCGACCGCCGGCCTGCTCGGCACTCTCAAGACCAAGGCCCTCGACACCGCGAAGCCCGTGCAGCAGGCCGTGAGCGCGCTCGTCGGCATCGCGCCGCTGCTGCCCGATGCGCTCGGCGCCAATGGAGTCAAGCGCTATCTGGTCGCGATCGACAATCAGGCCGAGATGCGCGCTGCCGGCGGCGCACCGCTCTCACTCGCTCTCGTCGAGTTCGACAATGGCCGCATCACTATCCCGATCAAGGGCACGACTAGCACGCAGCTCTTCCCGCCGGTCAATCGCCCGGTCACCTGGTGGGGCCCCGGCGGAAATCCGTTCTTCGCCACCAACCCGCGCACGGCACCATTCGTCGTCACCAACACGCACCCGTCGCTGCTGACGAGCGGACGCGAGATGGCCGGTGCCTGGGCAGGCGGTGACTACCCGAAGGTCGACGGCGTCATCACCCTCGACCTCACTGCCATCGGCGCGATGCTCGACGCCACCGGCCCCATTCAGTCCGAGGTGTACGGCGAGGTCACCGGCGAGAAGCTGGGGCAGATCCTGCTGATCGACGCATATGCGCAGTTCGGCCAGGAGGATGCCGACGCACGCCAGGCCGCCAACCAGCAGCTGATCGATGACCTGTTGCCGAAGCTGCTCTCCGGTGATGACCTCGTGCCTGCCGCGCAGGCCGTGGCCAGCACCGCGCCCGGCCGTCACTTCCAGGTGTGGGCCGCGAACCCGCAGCTCGAGCAGCTCGCGATCAACGCGGGTGCGGCCGGCGAGGTCACTGACCCGAAGACGGGCGACTGGTCCGCGATGTACACGCAGAACGGAAACCAGAGCAAGGTCGATGTCTTCCAGCAGCGCAATGTCGTCGTCAACGTGCAGCTCGAGGAGGACGGCTCCGCGCGCGTCACGCAGCAGATGACAGTCACCAACGCGACGCCCGCTGATCGCCCGGCCCTCGGCACCTTCGGCAAGATCGGCTACGAGACCACGTGGCTCAAGGCCGCGTACATCATGTACGTGCCTGATGCCGCCGTGAACTACGGAGTGAACTACCCCGCCGGCTTCGCGGTGCGCCCCTTCAGGAATCACAAGCAGTACGGACGCGGCTTCGCCGATGACGGCTACGGCCAGAAGATCGTGCGCGTTGTCGGCTGGACACCCCCGGGTGGCCAGGCCTCGGTCGCCGTCTCGTACCAGCTTCCTGCCGGCACGTTCACCGGCACGAATGCCGCCGAGCCGCTGCAGTACGTGCTGCGCGCTGATCCGCAGTCGCTGTGGCTGAATTCCACCATCACGGTGCGTGTCACCCCGCCCGCAGGCTGGAGCCCGATTCCCGAGCCCGGCATGAAGGTCACCGCCGGCGCGGCCGAGGTCAGCGCCGTGCAGGATGCTCCTGTGAACGTCAGCATCGGCTTCCAGCGGAGTGGCTCATGAGCGCGCTCGGGGGAGAGGCATTGAGCACCGTCACCGAGGAGCTCGCGGCCGGAGGCAGCAGGCGAAGCCTGAGCGGTCGCACGCAGCGCAATCTCGCGATTCTTCTTGTCACGCTCATCTCCGCGGCAATGCTGTGGGTCTTCCCGCCCGTGGGCTTCATCGCCTGCATGGTGCTGCTGATCATCGTGCCGCCGTGGGGTCGCACCCTGATGGAGCGCGCCTTCATCTCGCTGATCGTGCTGCTCGGCCTGATCGCGATCCTCGTGCCGCGCGGCGGCTCCACGCCCGTGACGATCACCAGCGCGCACGTCGGCCTCGCTGTCTTCGTGCTGCTTCTCGCACTCATTCGCTTCATCCCGCGCATCGACAATCAGTCGATCCCGCGCCCGATGCGCAGTGACTGGCTCGTCGGCGCACTGGCTGTCATCCTCGGCATCTGGCTGATGGCCGCCTACATCGGGCGCAGCAGCATCGAGATCGTCAGCGGGCTCTTCTTCACGGGCTGGGATAACCAGGGCCACTTCAATGCGTTCGCGAATACCTATGAGATCGGCAGCACGACGTGGCCGACTGTCGACGGATCGATCGCCTGGAATCAGTGGTACCCGAGCCTGCATACGAGCCTGTGGTCATTCGCGCAGCTCGCCGGCCAGCGCGGCTCCGAGTTGCTTGATCGCCCGGGCCTGCTCTTCCCGTTCGTCACCTGGACAGCACTGAGCTTCGCGATCTGCCTGGCGGGCCTGGCCTGGGTGGCCGGCGATCTCACCAAGCGCCTGTCGAGCATGCGATTCGCCGCACCTATCGCGATCATCGCCTTTGGGGCATTCGCGCTCTTCGGCTCGCCGACCCTGCTGTTCAATGCCGGCTTCATCAACTTCATGATGGGTGTGAGCATCACGGTCGTTGCCGGCTACCTCAGCGCCCGCAACTGGCGCTCGGCCCGCCGCTACGGCTGGGCGCTCATCCCGCTCGCTGCTCTCGCCGTCAATGCGCTCTGGACGCCGCTGGTGCTCGGCCTGGTGCCCTCGGGTGTAATCGTGCTGATCGCCCTGTGGCGTGAGCGCAAGTGGCTTGCCCCGGTGTGGGCGATCGCCAGCGCCGCTCTCGTCGGCGGCACCAGCGTGATGCAGACCCGCGCGGTGATCAAGGCTGATCCCGGTGCCAGCACCACCAGCTTTATCCAGGATCTCGGTGCCGTCGGTCAGGGCATGGTGCCGTTCAACATCGGCATGGCCATCGCGGCGCCGATCATCGCGATCGGCTTCGCCATCTGGATGTTCCGCAGTCGCCGCAGCCCGCTCGCTGTCGCGGTGGCCGGCCCGGTGCTCGGCATGGCCGTCTTCCTCGGCGCCGCAGTGCCCGGCGCACTCGCCGCCGGCGTGAACCCGCTCTACAGCTACTACACGCTCAAGAGCCTCGACTCCCTGCTGCTCGGCGCGAGCCCGCTCTTGGCCGCGCTCGTCGGCATCGGCATCGCCACCCTGCTCAGCGGGCTGAACCGTCGGAACGCGATTGTCGCGGCCCTGGTCGCCGGAGTCTTCGGCGTGATGCTCTTCGGCTACGTCGGCCCGACCCCGAAGGAGTTCGCCCCCGGCTTCAGCGCGGCACCGGGTATCGCCGCCGGTGCCAAGCGCATCGAGAGCGTGAACAACTCGCTCGTCGGCGAGGCGATCATCAATGCCCAGCAGGCCGCGGCCGACCAGCCCGAGCTCACCACGTTGCTGTGGGACGGCGCGGGCACCCTGCCGAACCTGTGGGTCTCCTCGCTGCACGGCGTGATGAGCAAGAGCGAGAACGACTTCTACAAGAACCTCCCCCAGTTCCCGTACGACGACAAGACGATCGAGTACGTGAAGCTGGCCCTCAATACGAACCCGACCC
Organism: Actinomycetes bacterium; assembly: GCA_046085905.1. Taxonomy (GTDB): domain Bacteria; phylum Actinomycetota; class Actinomycetes; order S36-B12; family S36-B12; genus CAIKZY01. The sequence continues at coordinate 7,183 of JBJSWO010000084.1, forward strand.
TGAACCTCGTGGTTCTATGGTTCCGTGACGTCACCGGCCCGCTTGTCGAGCCGTTGCACACGCAGTACCCCACTCGTGTCGTGACCGAGAAGGTCCCGATGCGTTCTTCCCCGTTGTGTCTGGAGTGCTCGCTCTGAAACGAACCACCTCGGGTCTCATCGCTTCCGCGGTGACGGCCTCGATGCTCATCGCCTCGGCGCCTGCATCCGGCGCTGCGGTTGCGCCTGCCCCGCGCCTGCCCAGCCCCCCGACGGTCACCGCCTCCACCGAGCACACCAACATTTCCGTGCCGGTGATCAGCGATATCGCTAAGGGCTCCTGGGTGACCTACGGCCCCGTCGGTGGCGCGGCCGCGAAGACCACCCTGAAGCTTCCTGCCGCCAATGGCATTCCGTTGATGGGCGACTGGAATGGCGATGGCCTGATGACTCCTGGCTACTACGCGGGCGGTTCCTGGTTCACCACGAATGTCTCCGTGCTTGCCGATAGCTGGGCCCAGAAGACCACCTTCGGTGGCGCCTCCGGTGACGTTCCCGTCGTCGGCCGCATCGATGCCGACCCGATCGCCGATGTCGGCGTCTTCAACAACGGCATCTGGAAGTGGCAGCTCAGCAGCGGCAAGGCAGCGCCCGACGACAACTTCGGCCAGGCCGGTGACATCCCGGTGGTGGGCGACTGGAATGGCGACGGCAGGAGCGATCTGGGTGTCGTGCGCGCCGGAACTTGGATCCTGCGCATCACCGGCGAGGTCAAGCGCCCGAAGTGGATCGCCAAGGGCGTCGACGTGCAACCGGCTCCCGAGGCCAATGCCATCGTGGTGAGCTTCCCCTTCGGTGACCCGGCCGCAAAGCCCGTGGTCGGCGACTGGAATGCCGACGGCAAGTCGGAGCCGGGCGTGGTGAGTGGCTCCATCTGGATGGTCGCGATCAACGGCCTCGACAAGATCAAGAAGACGACCTCGATCACGATCCCTATTGCCGTCGGGCAGACCCCGCTTGTCGGCAATCGCGCCACGGCCATGGGTCACTGCCCGACCACGACAGTCGGCCTCGAGAAGTCGATGAAGGATCTCGCGGGTGCGGTGAAGGCGCCGGCGAAGCTGCGCGGCAACCCGAGCATGCCCGGCGGCCAGCAGATTCTCGCGACCGTGCAGAACGGCCTGCGCTATGCGATGGTCAATGACCTCACCAACCGCCTGAAGTGGCGAGTGAACGAGCCGTACTACGACATCGTCAACGTGGGCGCGAACCTCGAGTCGGGCATTCGCCGTGCGGCGAATGAGGGCCAGGCCGCGGCGATCATGCTGACGAGCAGCAAGTGGGTAAAGGTCAATGGCATCACCAACGCGCAGCTCACCGGCTTCGCGAAGTGGCAGTTGCGCAGCATTGCCTGCGCGCATCGCGCTGTCAGCGCGGGCGGCTGGGGCAATTCCTGGCAGTCGGCGCTGTGGGCCTCGACTGCCGGCCAGGCCGCCTGGCTGCTCTGGCCGCAGCTCACGCCGCAGGAGCGCAGCTACGTTGCCGCGATGGTGTCGGCCGAGGCTGATTACGTCAGTGCTCGCGGCCCCCGCTACTTCCGCGATCGCGCTGGCAAAGAGAGCACTCCGGGTGACTCGAAGGCCGATGAGGTCTCGTGGGACTCAACAGTGGCGGCACTTGCCCTCGCGATGATGCCGAACCATCCGCATAAGGATGCCTGGCTGCGCGGGCTCACCGAGCTGTCGATCGCGGCCTTCGCCCGGCCTAGCGATCTCAAGAGCAACCAGGTCATCAATGGAGTCAACCTCGGCCAGTCACTCCCCGGCACCAATGCCAATGAGGACGGCACGATCACCAATCACGGCATCGTGAACCCCGACTACACGCAGAACGTGCTGCATTTGTGGTGGGGCGCCTCGATGCTGCGTCAGGCAAGCCAGGCAGCGCCTGAGGCGATGTTCCTCAACGCCGACATCATCTACCGGGCCCTCGCCGTGCTCGACTTCCCGTCACCGCCCTACGCCGCCCCCGGTGGCACGAGCTACAAGCCCGGTGGCCAGATCTACTACCCCCAGAAGGTCAGCTGGGGCAGTCGCCGCCCCGCCACCTTCTGCGGCGTCGACTCCTTCGCCGCGATCTACACGCCCAAGGACACCAACGCGAAGCAGTTCCTCTTCGATCACGCCGCTGACACGCATGCCCTTCAGCAGCGCTTCACTGACGGCCACATCTATCTCCCCGGCAATGCCGAGGAGGGCTACAAGTGGGGCAAGGAGGAGTACGCGCTGAGCCAGATGGCGCTGGCCTGGTGGGCGGGAGCGGTGCCGAGCGGCCCGAAGCTTAAGGTGATCACCAAGGCGATCCCGGGCGTCAATCTCAATCCGCGCTAGCGCGCAGCAACTTTTCTACGCGAGCGAGCGCCGGAAGGCCACGCACTCGGAGAAGTCGGGAAGCATCCCGGAAGCCAGAGCCTCAGCCAGAGTCGGCGCAGCCGCATCCTTCGGCGACAGCAGCGCAGCCGAGCCCTCGGGCCACGGCAGTGCCAAAGTCGAATCCAGCGGATGAATCCCGTGCTCACGCGTGGGTGAGTAGGGCTCCGAGCAGAGGTAGCCGACGGTCGCCTCATCAGTGAGCGCGCAGAACGCGTGCCCCAGGCCCTCGGAAATGTAGAGCGCCTTGCGCGAGGTCGAGTTCAGTTCGACCGCGTCCCACTGGCCGAAGGTCGGCGAGCCCACGCGGATGTCGACAACGACATCGAGGATTGCGCCCGAGAAGCACTGCACGTACTTCGCCTGGCCCACGGGAACATCGGCGAAGTGGATGCCGCGCACGGTGCCGGCCGACGAGACCGACACGTTCATCTGCTTCAGGGTGAAGGGGTGCCCGATCGCCTCGGAGAGCACATCAGCCTTGAATGCCTCGAGGAAGACGCCGCGATCATCGGGGCGAAGAAGGGGAGTGATCTCCCAGAGACCCTCGATGGCTAGCGGCTCGACCTGCACGCGGTGAGGCTATCGTGAGCAGGTGAAGATCGCCATGATGGGCACCCGCGGTGTGCCTGCTCAATACGGCGGTTTCGAGACGGCAGTCGAGGAGATCGGCAAGCGTCTCGTGCAGCGCGGCCACGAGGTCACGGTCTACTGCCGCAATCCCGGTCAGACCATCACCGAGTACGAGGGCATGAAGCTCGTCAATGCCCCGGCGGTGCGCCATCGCATGGCCGAGACCCTCAGCCATACGGCTGTCAGCACCGCTCACTCGATCATCGCCGATCACCCCGATGTGGTCTTCCTGCTCAACGCCGGCAACGCCCCTTTGCTGCCCCCGCTGAAGGCCGCGCGCATCCCTACTGCCATTCATCTCGACGGCCTGGAGTCCAAGCGCGAGAAGTGGCGCGGCACCGGCGCGAAGTACTACCGCTGGGCCGAGAAAGCCTCGATCAACTGGGGCCAGGAGGTCATTGCCGACGCCCAGGCCATCGCCGACTACGTGCAGCGCGACTACGGCCGCTCCTGCGTGGTCATTCCCTATGGCGCCGAGGTCATCGACCCCGGCAGTGATCGAATCAATGAACTTGACCTCACCCCCCAGGGTTACCACCTCGTGGTCGCGAGATTCGAGCCCGAGAACCACGTGCTCGATGCCGTGCACGCCTATCGCGAGAGCACCGAGCAGCGCCCGCTGATCGTCGTGGGCAGTGCTCCCTACAGCCAGTGGTACGTCGACAAGGTGCATGAGGCAGCGAAGAGCGATCAGCGCATCCGGTTC
>JBJSWO010000085.1:0-5341 GCA_046085905.1 Actinomycetes bacterium
TGGCCTGGCCGGCTTGGATCTGCAACTTGATGAGGCCTGAGACCTTCTTCTTCTTCGGTGCCATTGCTGTTCTTCCTTTGTTCGATCGGGATTTCAGGTCTAAGTGAATGACTAGGTCTTTTGAATCTGATTGAAGGCAAGCTCGACAGGGGTCTCGCGGCCGAAGATCTCGACGAGGCCGGTGACCTTCTGGGCCTCGATGTTGATCTCGGAGATCGACGCATGCAGAGTGGCGAACGGGCCGTCGACCACGGTGACCGAGTCGCCGATCGAGAAGTCGATCTCGATGGCAGGTGCGCTCGACGTCACTCCACCCGACGTTGCCGGCGCACCGGGTGCACCTGCCTTCTTCTCGGGGACGGGGGCCAGGATCGCGACGACCTCGTCGAGGGTCAGCGGTGCGGGCTGATGGCCGTGGCCGACGAAGCCGGTGACGCCGGGAGTGTGGCGCACTACGCCCCAGGACTCATCGGTGAGCTCCATGCGGACGAGCACGTAACCGGGGAACTTGTTGCGACGGACGAGCTTGCGCACGCCACCCTGGATTTCGGTGACCTCTTCCATGGGTACCTCGACCTGGAAGATGTAGTCCTCGACATTGAGGCTGACGACGCGACTCTCGAGGTTGCCCTTGACCTTGTTCTCGTAGCCCGCGTAGGAGTGGATGACGTACCAGTCACCGGGAGAGATGCGCATCTGCTCCTTGAAGGCAGCGACGGGATCAATGTCTTCCTCGATCTCCGCGGCGACCTCTGCCTCGATCTCGACCACGGCAGCGTCGACGATGAGCTCTGCGTCGATCTCGGCATCAAGGGCGGCAGTGGTCACGACATCCGCAGCCGCCGTCTCGGCGATCTCCTCCGCGGCGGACAGCACTGCGGCAGCCTCGGCCTCGAAGTCATCAGCGGCGAACTCTTGGTCCAGATCGGACACGGCGGTCATTCTCCTTAATAGACGAACAGGGTGGGGGAAGCGAGCGTGATCATCCGAAGATGAGCAGGACTCCCTTGGTGAAGACGTAGTCGAAGCCGGCGATGATCGCCGAGATGACTGCGACGAACACGATGACGATCGTCGTGTAGGCAATCAGCTCCTTGCGAGTGGGCCAGATGACCTTGCGCAGCTCGACGATGATCTGGCGGATGAACAGCGCGATGCGCGAGAAGATGTTCCCGCGCGAACGACGCGCGTCTGAGCCCGAGCGCTCTGACGTGTCGGTGTCTGTCATGACTGCCTTCTCTTCGTGAACCTGAGTAGTGCTGGTGGTGCAACCTGCTGCGCGGCCGTATGACCGCTCCGCAGGGCCGGAGGGACTTGAACCCCCAACCCCCGGTTTTGGAGACCGGTGCTCTGCCAGTTGAGCTACGACCCTTTGTGAGGAGAAGTCGGCTGCCTTTGGGCAGGCTGCCGCCAAGCTTCCTTACGGAGGGGTGAGTCTACGGCCCCCGCCGAAGGACGGTCCAATCGGGCATATCGGGCCTACGCTCGGGCCGTTCTGGCCCCATTCCGATGCCCGATCAGCGCCGCCGCGAGGGCCTGGAACAATGGAGACATGACCTCACGCATCTCCGCCCGGATCTCCTCCATCACCGAGTCGGCCACGCTGGCCGTCGACGCCAAGGCCAAGGCCCTCAAGGCCGCCGGGCGCCCGGTCATCGGCTTCGGGGCCGGCGAGCCGGACTTCCCGACCCCTGACTACATCGTCGAGGCGGCCGTGGCGGCCTGCCGAGTTCCGGCCATGCATCGCTACACCCCCGCCGGCGGCCTGCCCGAGCTCAAGGAAGCCATCGCGGCCAAGACCCTGCGCGACAGCGGCTACGCGGTGACCCCGGCCCAGATCCTGGTGACCAATGGCGGCAAGCAGGCCCTCTACAACGCGTTCGCCACCTTGCTCGATCCGGGAGACGAGGCGATCCTGCCCGCCCCCTACTGGACCACCTATCCCGAGGCGATCCGCCTGGCCGGCGGCGTGCCCGTCGAGGTCATGACCGATGAGACCAGCGGTTACCGCGCAACCGTGGCGCAGCTCGAGGCCGCCCGCACCCCGCGCACGAAGCTGCTCGTATTCGTCTCGCCGTCGAACCCGACCGGTGCCGTCTACTCCCCGGCCGAGGTAAAGGCGATCGGCGAGTGGGCACTGGCCAACGGCATCTGGGTCGTCACCGACGAGATCTACGAGCACCTGGTCTACGGCGATGCCAAGTTCAGCTCGATGCCCGTTCTCGTTCCCGGTCTCGCCGACACCTGCGTCATCGTCAATGGCGTGGCCAAGACCTACGCCATGACCGGCTGGCGCGTCGGGTGGCTCATCGGCCCGGCCGACGTCATCAAGGCGGCCACCAATCTCCAGTCGCATGCGACCTCGAACGTCTCGAACGTCGCACAGGCCGCGGCCATCGCCGCCGTCTCGGGTGATCTCGCCGCTGTCGACGAGATGAAGGTGGCCTTCGATCGACGCAGGAAGCTCATCGTCGCGATGCTCAACGAGATCGACGGCGTCGAGTGCCCGATGCCGGAGGGTGCTTTCTACGTGTACCCGTCGGTGAAGGCGCTGATCGGGAAGACCCTGCGAGGCAGGAAGATCACCTCGTCGGCTGAGCTCGCCAACATCATTCTCGACGAGGCCGAGGTCGCGGTCGTTCCGGGCGAGGCCTTCGGGACTCCGGGCTACCTGCGCCTGTCGTACGCACTCGGAGATGCCGACATCACCGAAGGCGTCACCCGCATGCAGAACCTGCTGTCAGAAGCCAGCTAATTGCGGCTCGGGCACGAGCTCGATCCCGAACACCTCGAGAACTCGCCGACGAATCACGTCGGCGAGTTCTCGCATATCTGCCGCGGTTGCCCCGCCGGTATTCGTCAACGCGAGGGTGTGCTTGGTCGACACTCGCGCACGCGCGGCATCGCTCACCCGAAAGCCGCGCTCGATGCCGGCATTCTCGATCAGCCATGCGGCGCTGAGCTTCACGCCTGACTCGCTCGGGTACCGCGGGCACTCCACAGGAATCGTGGCTGCGGTCACGATGTCGACGATCGGATTCGTGAAGAATGATCCGGCGCTCCAGGTATCGGTGTCGTCGTCATCGAGCACCATGCCCTTCTCGCGGCGAAGTGCGAGAACTGCCTCGCGAATGCGGGCCAGTGGAAGCTCATCTCCCACGTTGACGTCGAGCTGTCGCGCGAGCTGCGAGTACTCCACTGCACCCAGATTGCCCGCCGTCAGCTCGATCACGACCTCAAGCACGACGTAACGACCCGGCTCGCGCTTGAATCGACTCGAGCGATAGCCGAACTCGCACATCTCTCTCGTCAGCGTGACCAAAGAGGACGTGGACCGATCCCAGGCATTCACCTCGCGAATGACCTGCGAGATGTCCTGGCCATACGCGCCGACGTTCTGCACCGGCGTCGCGCCCACGAGGCCCGGGATTCCCGACAGCGCCTCGATGCCCGACCAGCCATGGCCCACAGCCCGCGCCACAAGAGCGTCCCACGACTCGCCCGCGGCAACCGTGAGACGAACCGCAGTGCCGATCTCGACGACATCGATTCCGCGGGTGCGAATGGCGATGACGGTGCCCGCGAAACCGGCATCCGCACACAGCAGATTGCTGCCGCCGCCGATGAGCAGGACGGGGGTACCGGCCGAGTCGGCAGCGCGCACGGCCTCGATCAGGTCGTGTTCGCTCGTCGCCACGACCAGCGAAGCGATGGGTCCGCCGATGCGAAAGGTCGTCAGCTCAGCGAGTGCCGGGCGACTGGACATGGGGAGCACGGTACACAGATCAGCGATGCAGGATCTCGTCGTGGCCGCGGTATGCCTGCAGGATTCGGTCGTAGGTCTTGCGCGACTCCTTGTCGCGATAGGCCGGATCCGAATCGTGATACCCGCGGTGCCTGTCCTGGCGCACGGGCAGCCCGGATGTCGGGACGACGATCGAGCCGCCCGCTGCACGAAGTGCGAGCGACCACTCGAGATCGGCGTTGCGGTAGAACTTCGCCTTCGGGTGCGGCGGTGTGGCCAGCGCGGCCTCGCGATCGAGTGCGGCGAAGTAGCCGAGCAGTACGTCGACCTCACCCGGCCCCGCATCGGTCACCGAGCGCCAGGCGTCGTCCACGTCGACATTGGCGCCCTTCCAGGCAGCGCCCACTACGTGGCCATCGATTGCCTCGACGAGCGGAGTGACCGCATCGCCCTCGAGCACGGACGAGAGGTCCATGATGATGTGCACGCGCGATTCCGAGATCTGCAGCAGACTCGTGACTGCTGCTGACCAGCCGGCCTGCTGGAGGGTCTGCGCGCAATGCAGCTCGGTGATGCGCGATGGATGGGCACGTGCGTACTCGTGCAGCACCAGGCCCGCGCCATCGACGTTGCCGAGATCGAGTGCGATCACCACGGCGCCGTCGGGTGCATGCGCCATCAACGCATCGAGGCAGGTGCGCACGTCGTCGGGCCAGCCATCGACGATCAGGCCGATGGTGCACACCGCGGCATCGATACGCGGTGCCAGGTCGACGAGCACGGCGAGCGTCGCTGCCACGTCGAAGGGCGGCTTCTCGCTGAGCGAATAGCCGTCGGGAGTGTCCTTGATCAGCCAGCCGGACGCCGCAATCTCGTCACGAAGCTCGTCGGAACGAGCGAAATCCTTGTCGGCGCGAGCCCGGGCTCGCGCGTCGGCGAGGGCGAGAACCTCGGCAGGGGCGTCGGACATGGCTACGGCAGTCGGACGATCGCCTGGGCCTTGCCCAGGACGGTGGCGTCATCGCACGATGCCGTGACGGTGATCAGCGCCGTGTTGTCATCGCGCTTCTCGGTGACCTTCGCCGTCACGGTCAGTGTCGCGCCATTGTCATCATCGGGGACGACCACCGGCCGAGTGAAGCGACAGCCGTACTCGAGCAGTGCACCGGGATCACCGAGCCAATCGGTAACCACGCGTACCGCCTCGGCCATCGTGAACATTCCGTGCGCGATGACGTTGGGCAGGCCGACCGAGGTGGCCACGCGCTCGTTCCAGTGAATGACGTTGAAGTCACCTGACGCACCGCAGTAGCGCACGAGATCTGCGCGAGTGATCGGGAACTCCTGGGCAGGCAGCTCGAAGCCGACCGCGATGTCGGCGAAGGCGGGGGTCATGAGCCGGCCTCCTCGGCCGCGCGGGCGACGATGGTCGAGTACGTGGTGACGACGTGCTCACCGGCAGTCGTGGCGACATCGGCTCGTGCACTGAGCATGTCGTTACCGCCCACAGTGCGGGCACTCTCGATAGTGGCGGTGGCGACGAGCTCGTCGCCGGCGCAGATCGGCCGGGTGTACACGAAGCGCTGATCGCCGTGC
>JBJSWO010000086.1:0-4605 GCA_046085905.1 Actinomycetes bacterium
ATCGAGGACATCGGCGAAGTAGGGGTTGTGCAGGTCGTCAAGCAGGATGCCGATCGTGCGAGTGCGGTTCGAGGCGAGCTGGCGAGCGAGCACATTGGGCCGGTAGCCGAGTCGCTCTGCCTCAGCGAGCACGCGGGAGCGGCTTGCCTCGCTGACCTTCGGACTGTCCTGGAAGACGAGGGAGACCAGGGATCTCGAGACTCCGGCGGCGGCTGCGACGTCCTCCATGGTGGGCCTGGTCATGCGGGGAGCCTATGACAGCGGAACGCGGAATCCAGCCCCGGGCACTTGTCATCGATCGCCATATAGGGCATGCTATTGGAGCGCTCCAATTCACTCGCACGGAGGTACACATGTCGCACGCATTCCTCGATCGCCTGGCCGGCGCACCTGTGTCCTGGGGGGTCTGCGAGCAGCCCTCCTGGGGCATCATGCTCGACGTCCGCCGCGTGCTCGCCGAGCTCACCAGCGTCGGCCTGCACGCCATCGAACTCGGCGACGATGGCTTCTTCCCCACGGATGATGCCGAGACCCGCGCACTGCTCGCCGAGTACGACTCGCGCATGCTCGGCGGCTTCGTCTCACTCCTCCTTCACGATGCCTCACGGCGCGACGAGATGCTGGAGATCGCCGAGAGGGCCGCAGCCCGACTCGAGGGCACCGGCGCCACGTACTTCGTCACCGCCGCGGTCATGGATTACGACTGGCGGACTCCCACTCCGCTTGAGCGCGCGGGCTTCGAGACCCTGAACGAGTCACTTCTCCTCGTCGACGAGATCTGCGCGCGTCATGGCCTCACTCAGGTGCTTCATCCGCACATGAACACGATGGTCGAGACGAAGCGCGATGTCGATCTCGCGCTCGAGACCACAAGCGTGCTGTGGTGCATTGACACCGGCCACCTTGCCATCGGGGGCACCGACCCGCTCGAGTTCGTGCAGCGGAACTTCGATCGTGTAGGCCTGTGCCATCTCAAGGACGTCCGTCTCGACGTGGCTGCACGCGTCATGGCACGCGAGCTCACGACGCGCCAGGCTGTCGATGCCGGTCTCTTCCCGCCACTGGGCCAGGGCGATGTCCCGCTCAAGGAAGTCGTGCTCTCACTCGAGGAGCAGGGCTACCGCGGCTGGTACGTGCACGAGCAGGATTCCGCACTCGTCACCGAGCCCGCCGAGAATGAAGGGCCCGTTGCCGATCTGCGCATCTCCGTTGACTGGCTGCTCACCGATGTCGTGCCGAGCATTCCGGTGAGAGCGTGAATGCCGAGCGCACCACGGTGCGCACCACTGTCGCCGACGCGATCGTGCGCTTTCTCATCGCGCAGAGGGTCGAAGACGATCGCAGCGGGGAGATCATCCCCTTGGTGCCCGGAGTTTTCGCGATCTTCGGCCATGGCAATGCGCTGAGCCTGGGCGAGTCACTCGAGCTGCACAAGGACGAGATCGCGACACTTCGCGGACAGAACGAGCAGGGCATGGCCCTCGCTGCAGTCGCGTACGCGAAGGCCGCCCAGCGACGGCAGATCATGGCCGTATCGACCTCCGTCGGCCCGGGGGCACTCAACACCGTCACCGCCGCAGGTGTCGCGCTCGCAAACCGCCTCCCGCTGCTGCTGCTCCTCGGTGACACCTTCACCTCGCGTGAGCCTGATCCGGTGCTGCAGCAACTCGAGCATTTCGGCGATCCCACGATCACGGCCAACGACTCGCTGAAGGCCGTCAGCCGCTACTGGGATCGCATCACCACGCCCTCGCAACTCAAGACCACTCTGCGCCAGGCGATCGCCACTCTGCTCGACCCGGCCGACTGCGGCCCGGTCACCCTCGCGCTTCCGCAGGACGTCCAGGCGATGGCGTACGACTTCCCGGCCGATCTCTTCGAGACCGTCGTCCATCGCATTGCCCGCCCGCGTCCTTCGCGCGATCAGGTGGCCGGGGCCATCGAGCTCATTCGTGCCTCGAGTAAGCCGATGATCGTCGCCGGTGGCGGCGTTCACTACTCGCTCGCCGAGGCCGAGCTCTCGGAGTTCGCGAACCGCTTCGGAATTCCTGTCATGGAGACCGTGGCAGGCAAGTCATCGCTGCTCGGCAGCGATCCCGCGTTCGCGGGATCCATCGGCGTCTTCGGCGAGACCGCCGGCCAGGAGATCTCGCACGTCCGATCTCGTGATCGCCCTCGGCACGCGTCTCCAGGACTTCACCACCGAGTCGGGCACCGTGTTCCGCAATCCCGACGTGCAGGTCATTGGCGTCAACGTCGCGCGCTACGACGCACTCAAGCGCCAGGGCCTCGCCGTCGTCGGTGATGCCCGCGAGGTGCTCGCGGAGCTCGCGGCAGGGCTCGAAGGCTGGGCGTCGCCGGCGGAGTGGTTCGCCGCGGGCCGCAGTTCGCGTGCGAAGCAGGTCGCGCTCATCGAGCAGCGCACAGCAGTTACCGACACCGAGGACCCGACCTACGCGCAGCTCATCGGCCGCGTTCATGCGATCGCGAGCGACGATGACTACGTGCTCACAGCTGCGGGCGGTCTGCCGGGCGAGCTCGTGATGAACTGGCCCAGCAAGGGCATCGCCACCTTCGACTGCGAATACGGCTTCTCGTGCATGGGCTACGAGGTCAGCGGCACGTGGGGCGCAGCACTCGAGCGCGCGGCCTCGCGCCCCGGCTCGACCGTCTACGGCATGACCGGCGACGGCTCGTTCATGATGCTGCCGATGGATGTCTACAGCGCCGTGCTGCACGACACCAGCCTCGTACTCATCGTCTGCGACAACCAGGGCTACAACGTCATCGAGCGCCTGCAGATCGGTCACGGTGCGGCGAGCTTCCGCACGATGCTCGCCGACGAGGATCGCCCGAACCCGGCCGCGATCGACTTCGCGAGGATTGCCGAGGGCATGGGCGCGAACGTGGTCTCGGTGGGCACGCTCGCCGAGTTCGATTCCGCACTTCACTCGGTTAAGGGAATACCCGGGGTGCACGTGATCGTTACACCAGTTGCGAAGCACAAGTGGAGCGAGGGCGACTCGTTCTGGGAGGTCGGCGTACCCGAGGTCAGCCACCGCCCCGCCGTTCATGAGGCACGCAAGGCCCTGCTGGAGGGCAAGAGTCAACAGCGTTGACATTCTCGATTAGATTTGACCACGATCGGCACCACCACACCATCACGGAAGCAGGGAACATGACCGCGCGCGTCACGCACTGGATCAACGGCAAGAACTGGGAAGGCACGTCCGAGCGCTCGGGCGACGTCTTCGACCCGGCCACCGGCCAGGTCACCAAGACCGTCGACCTCGCCAGCGCGAAGGTCCTCGACGAGGCCGTCGCCGCCGCGAAGGCCGCCTTCCCGGGCTGGCGCGACACCTCGCTGACCAAGCGCGCCTCGATCCTCTTCGCCTTCCGCGAGATCCTCAACGCCCGCAAGGAAGAAGTCGCGGCAATCATCACTGAGGAGCACGGCAAGGTGCTCTCCGATGCACTCGGCGAGGTCACCCGCGGTCTTGAGGTCGTCGAGTTCGCCTGCGGCATCCCGCACCTGCTCAAGGGCGGCTTCTCCGAGGGCGTCTCGACCGGCATCGACGTCTACTCGATCCGCCAGCCCCTGGGCGTTGTCGGCATCATCTCGCCCTTCAACTTCCCGGCCATGGTGCCGATGTGGTTCTTCCCGATCGCGATTGCCTCGGGCAACACCGTCGTCGTGAAGCCGTCCGAGAAGGATCCCTCGGCCACCAATCTCATCGCCCAGATGTGGAAGGACGCCGGCCTGCCCGATGGCGTGTTCAACGTCGTGCACGGTGACAAGGAGTCGGTCGACGCCCTGCTCGACAACAAGGACGTCAAGAGCATCTCGTTCGTCGGCTCGACGCCGATCGCGCAGTACGTCTACGAGCGCGGCACGGCCAAGGGCAAGCGCGTGCAGGCCCTTGGCGGCGCCAAGAACCACATGCTGGTGCTGCCCGATGCCGATCTCGACCTCGCGGCCGACCAGGCCATCAACGCCGGCTTCGGCTCCGCAGGCGAGCGCTGCATGGCGATCTCCGTCGTTCTCGCTGTCGACCCCATCGGCGATGAGCTCGTCGCGAAGATTCAGCAGCGCATGGGCAGCCTGAAGACCGGTGACGGCCGACGCAACTGCGACATGGGCCCGCTCGTCACCAAGGTGCACCGCGACAAGGTCGCTTCGTATGTCGATGCCGGCGAGGCCGCAGGCGCGACCCTCGTTGAGGACGGCCGGAACATCACCGTCGACGGCGAGCCGAATGGCTACTGGCTGGGCCCGACGCTGTTCGACAACGTCACGACCGACATGTCGATCTACACCGATGAGATCTTCGGCCCGGTGCTCAGCGTCGTGCGCGTGCCCAGCTACGAGGCCGGCGTGCAGCTGATCAACGACCACCCCTACGGCAACGGCACCGCCATCTTCACCAACGACGGTGGCGCGGCACGTCGCTTCCAGAACGAGATCGAGGTCGGCATGGTGGGCGTGAACGTCCCCGTTCCCGTTCCGATGGCGTACTACTCCTTCGGTGGGTGGAAGGCCTCGCTCTTCGGCGACAGCCATGCTCATGGCACCGAGGGCGTGCACTTCTTCACCCGCGGCAAGGT
>JBJSWO010000087.1:0-9520 GCA_046085905.1 Actinomycetes bacterium
CCGGGCGCGGTGCGCGCATGAAGTTCGAGCGCGACGAGGTCAGGATCCTCGGCGGCGTGCGACATGGGCTCACTCTCGGAGGACCGGTAGCCATTGAGGTCGGCAACAGTGAGTGGCCGAAGTGGGAGCAGGTCATGTCACCTGATCCCGTGGATCAAGGAGAGCTCGACGCGCTTGCGCGGAATGCACCGCTCAGCCGGCCCCGACCCGGCCACGCAGATCTCACGGGAATGCAGAAGTACGGCTTCACCGACGCGCGACCCATCCTGGAACGTGCCAGTGCCCGCGAGACCGCGGCGCGCGTAGCGCTGGGAGCCGTAGCTCGGGCGTTCTGCCGCCAGGTAGCCGGCATCGAGGTTCTCAGTCATGTGGTCCGGATCGGCAGCGCCTCGAGTGACAGCGATCAACTGCCACTCCCCGAAGATCTTCAGCGCGTTGACGAGAGTCCGGTGCGCTGCCTGGACACCAAGGCCGCTTCGGCGATGGAAGAGGAGATCTCCGCAGCACACCGCGACGGAGACACCCTGGGCGGAGTCGTGGAGGTCGTGGCCTACGGGCTGCCCGCCGGACTCGGGTCCCACGTGCACTGGGATCGGCGCCTGGACTCCAAGCTGGCGGCGGCCTTGATGGGCATTCAGGCGATCAAGGGCGTCGAGTTCGGCGAGGGTTTCCGTCTCGCGGAGATACGCGGCTCTCAAGCACAGGACGAGATCGTTCCCGGTGACTCAGGACTCGAGCGCACGTCCGGCAAGTCCGGCGGGACCGAAGGTGGAATGTCCACCGGCGAGACACTGCGCGTTCGTGCCGCGATGAAGCCGATTTCCACCATCCCGCGTGCCCTGCGCACTGTCGATGTCGTGACCGGTGAGGTAGCGCCAGCGATCAACCAGCGTTCCGATGTGTGTGCGGTCCCCGCGGCCGGGGTCGTGGCAGAGGCCATGGTCCTGCTGGTGATCGCCGACGCGCTCCTGGAGAAGTTCGGTGGCGACAGCGTGGCGGAGACCCAGCGAAATTTGGATTCGTATCTCGACAACCTCTCGGTGCGATGAGCCGGCCCGTGGCCGTACTCATCGGAGCCCCGGGTGCCGGGAAGAGCACGGTCGGACGCCGCGTGGCCGAGCGACTCCAGGTTCCGTTCGTGGATACCGATGCCCTGATCGAGCATGAGTCGGGTATGTCCGTGGCCGACATGTTCGTCGAGCTCGGGGAACCCGAGTTTCGCCTTCGTGAGGAGGAGGCTGTGCGTCGGGCACTCGAGGAGCAGACCGGAATCGTCGCGCTCGGGGGCGGAGCGATCCTCTCCGATCTCACCCGCTCACGGCTTGCCGGTCACACCGTGGTCTGGCTTCGCGTCAACGTCTCCGATGCCGCCAGTCGAGTCGGCATGAACCAAGCGCGACCGCTCTTGCTCGGCAATGTGCGCGGGCGTCTTACTCAGCTCCTCAACGAGCGCACGCCGCTCTACGAGAGCGTAGCCACGATAACCGTCGATACTGATGGTCGCGCCGTGCGCGAGGTGACCTCCAGCGTGCTGGCGGCGGTGGCGGCATGACAACAACAACCGTGCACGTGTCTGCCGAGGTCGACTACGAGGTCGTCATCGGCACCGATCTACTCGGTGCGCTGCCAGCGATGGTGACAGGCGCTGATCGTGTTGCCGTGATTCACGCACCCACGCAGCGCTCGCTGGCGCACGTTCTCGGCGATGCCCTGAGCGAGCTCGGTCTCGCCATCACGATGATCGAGCTTCCCGATGCGGAGGATGCCAAGACGTCGAGTGTGGCCGAGATGTGCTGGGGCGCCCTTGGTGCTGCGGGCTTCACGCGAAATGACGCTGTCGTGAGTGTCGGCGGCGGAGCCACCACCGACCTCGCCGGTTTCGTCGCTGCCACGTGGCTCCGCGGAATTCGCGTCGTCCACGTGCCGACCACCCTGCTGGGCATGGTCGATGCCGCAGTCGGCGGCAAGACCGGCATCAACACGCCGGCGGGCAAGAACCTGGTGGGCAGCTTCCACAGTCCGGTGGGCGTGCTCTGCGATGTCTCGAGCCTGGGCACGCTTGCGCATGCCGACTTGATCGCAGGAATGGCCGAGGTAGTGAAAGTCGGCCTTGCCCGTGACACGACGATTCTCGACGACATTCGCCGAGACGCAGCACTCGCGTGCGACCCGACCGGTGATCTGCTGCCCGATCTCATCCGCCGCGCAGTCCAGGTCAAGGCCGATGTGGTCAGCGACGACTTCCGCGAGACCTCTGCCACCGGCGTAAGCAAGCGACTCGGGCGCGAGGTCCTCAACTACGGCCACACATTCGGTCACGCGATCGAGCGCAACGAGTCCTATCGCTGGCGGCATGGCGATGCCGTCGCCGTCGGCATGGTCTACGTGGCCGAACTCTCGAACCTGACCGGCCATCTGTCCACCGCGGGAGTCGCCGAGCATCGCGAGGTCCTCGACCTGCTCGGCCTGCCCACGGCCTATGCTCCCGGTCATTGGGATGAACTGATGGCAGCCATGTCGGTCGACAAGAAGGCCCGCGGCTCGCTGCTGCGATTCGTGATCCTCGAGGAGATCGGTCAGCCGAGCGCTCTGCAGGGCCCGCCACCGGAGGCACTCCGCGCTGCGTACGACCGGATCTCGTCCGCCTGGCGCTAGCCTGTAGTGGTGAACGCTGTCCTCGTCCTCAACGGGCCCAATCTGAATCGACTCGGCACGCGCGAGCCGGACATCTACGGTGCCTCGACCTTCGCCGACCTGGTCACGCTGTGCGAGAGCGTTGCCGCGGGGCTCGGCCTGACTGCTGACGTTCGTCAGACGAATGACGAGGCCGAGCTGATCGGCTGGCTTCATGAGGCGGCAGACTCGTCGACTCCGGTGATCCTGAATCCGGCCGCCTTCACCCACTACTCGTACGCCGTGCGCGACGCCTGCGCGATGCTCACCGCGCCGCTCATCGAGGTGCATATCTCGAATCCTGCCGCGCGCGAGGAATTCCGGCAGACATCGGTGATCTCCGGGGTGGCTACGGGCACGATCGCGGGCTTCGGGCTTACGAGTTACGCGCTCGCCTTCCAGGCCCTTGCTACACGCTGACGTGCATCGGGCCCGCCGGGAACGCGCACGAACTTCACTCGACGGGGTGGCCGACGGCCTCCTGGTCATGGATGCCTCCGATCTGCGCTACCTCACGGGATTTTCCGGGAGCAACGGGGCACTGTTCCTCTCCTCGACACGCGCGGACGCTGACGTGCTCTCAACTGACGGGCGATACGTCGAGCAAGCCGCCATCGAGTGCCCCGACCTTGGGGTTCTCGTCGCACGCGACTGCGTGACTGCCGTCTGCGAGCAGGCCCTCGCCCAGGGAGGTGGCTCGATCGCTCTCGATGATCGTGCCTCGCTGGCGGCACTTGGCGCGGCTGAGCGCACATCGATTACTGTCGTGCGCGTCACGAGTCCGGTCGCAGCCTTGCGCATGGCGAAGGATTCCGGCGAGATCGCAGCACTCGAGCGCGCCTGTGCCATTACGTCCCAGGCTGTCGATGCACTTGCAGGCGGTATCCGCCCGGGTGACACGGAGATCGGCATCGCCCGTCGGCTTGAGCAGCTCTTCGGCGAGCTTGGCGCTGAGGACCGTGCCTTCGCCACCATCGTGGCCTCGGGGCCGAACTCTGCGATGCCCCACCATCGGCCGGGCTCCCGTGCGCTGATTCCCGGTGACCTACTCGTGATCGACAGTGGGGCTCGTGTCGACGGCTACCACGCCGATATGACCCGCACCTTCGTCGTGGGGGAACCCGAGCCCTGGCAGCTTGAGCTTCATGAGCTTGTCGCTGAGGCTGCCCGGGCAGGCAGAGCGGCCGTGAGGCCGGGGCTGGCCCTCGCTGACCTGGATGCCGCAGCACGCGGCGTGATCGAGGCGGCCGGACACGGTGGTCACTTCGGGCACGGCCTCGGTCATGGCACCGGCTTGGATATCCACGAGGCGCCGATGATCGGGCCCCGAGCCGTAGGTAGACTTGCTGCCGAAACAACGATCACCGTTGAGCCAGGGGTCTACCTACCCGGTCGCGGGGGAGTCCGGATCGAGGACTCACTCGTGGTCATGGCCGATGGTCACCGCAGCCTCACGACGAGTCCGCGTGACCTTCGCGTCGTGGGCTGACGGCCCACCGAACGCAGGAGACATCGTGGCAACCAGCAATGACCTCAAGAACGGGCTCGTTCTCAATATCGACGGCCAGCTCTGGACCGTCATCGAGTTCCAGCACGTCAAGCCGGGCAAGGGCGGTGCCTTCGTGCGCTCGAAGCTCAAGAACGTGCTGACCGGCAAGGTTGTTGACCGCACCTTCAACGCCGGCGTGAAGGTCGAGACCGAGAACGTCGATCGTCGCGACATGCAGTATCTCTACCGTGATGGCGATGACTGGATCTTCATGGACACCGTCTCCTTCGATCAGTACACGGTGCCTAACGCGGTCGTCGGCGACAACGCTGACTACCTGCTCGAGAACCAGGTGGCGAACGTCAGTGTTCACAATGGCAATGCCATCATCGTCGAGCTCCCTGCCTCGGTTGAGCTGATGATCACCTACACCGAGCCGGGTCTCCAGGGGGATCGCTCCACGGGCGGCACCAAGCCCGCCACCCTCGAGACGGGCGCAACCATCCAAGTTCCCCTGTTCATCGAGTCCGACACCAAGATCAAGGTCGATACGCGAGATGGCTCGTACATCGGACGCGTGAACTAGCCGATGTCAGCCCGCAGCAAGGCCCGCAAGCGCGCACTCGACATCCTCTACGAGGCCGACATGCGCGAGCTCGCTCCCCTCGATGTTCTCGCCACTCAGACCGAACGGCGCGTTACTGACGGCGAGCCGGAGCTCAATTCCTATGTTGCCGATCTCGTCGAGGGCGTGATCGCGAACCAGGAGCGCATCGACGAGTTGCTGAGCACGTACTCGATGGGCTGGAGCCTCGAGCGCATGCCTGCCGTCGATCGTTCCCTGCTGCGCCTGTCGGCCTACGAGGTGCTGTACCGCAACGACATCCCTGACACCGTGGCGATGTCAGAGGCGGTCGCGCTCGCACAGGATCTCTCGACAGACGAGTCGGCTGGCTTCGTCAATGGCCTCCTGGCCAGACTCTCGGAGGTCAAGCCGCGCTTGGGTATCGAGCCCGTCGTCGCGGCTGACTGAGTGCCCCGGGTGGGATTCGAACCCACACTGGACCGAGTTTGAGTCGGCTCCCTCTGCCGGTTGGGGTACCGGGGCGCGGGCACAAGGCTAACGGGCGTGGCGGCTCACCTCATTAGGGTGGTTGCATGACCTCCGTGCGAATCCTGGTGGCCGAGGACGAGTCCTTGATCCGACTCGATCTCGTCGAGATGCTCGGAGAGCTGGGCTACGACGTTGTCGCGCAGGTCGGTGACGGTCAGTCCGCCGTCGATCGTGCGGCCGAGTTGAAGCCCGATGTGTGCTTCCTCGACGTGGCGATGCCCGTGCGCGACGGTCTGTCAGCCGCCGAGGAGATCATCGCGTCGCGTCATTCGGCAGTCGTCATGGTCACGGCCTTCAGCCAGCAGGACATGATCTCGAGGGCAGCATCTGCCGGAGTGCTGGGGTATCTCGTCAAGCCCTTCACGAAGGCCGATCTCGCGCCCGCGATCGAGATGGCGGCCGCACGTTGGCAGCAGATGCGCGATCTCGAAGGCGAGGTCGCAGACCTCGGCGATCGGCTCGCTGCTCGTGAGATCGTGGAACGAGCGAAGGCACGACTGCAGGAGACCCTGGGCATAACGGAGTCGGAGGCATTCGCTCTCCTGCGGCGACAGGCCATGGATGTGCGCGTCACCCTGGCCGAGGTGTCGGCGAGCGTGCTGGAGCAGGAATGATCAGTCGAGAGCGCGGATCATGCACGTGAGTCGTGCCGTGCACGTGGGGCGGCCGTTCTCGTCGACGATGCGGATGTCGTAGACGGCCAGCTGGCGCCCCTGGTGGATCTTGGTTGCCGTAGCAGTCACGAGGCCTGATTTCGCGGAGCCGTGGTGAGTGCAGGAAAGTTCCGTTCCGACGATCGAGTATCCGGGTCCCGCCTGGAGTGCGGCCGCGACTGAGCCTACGGTCTCTGCGATCACCCCGTTGGCACCTCCATGCAGGAGTCCGAAGGGCTGGGTATTGCCCTCGACCGGCATGGTCGCGACAACTCGGCCAGGCTCAGCTTCGGTGATCACGATTCCGAGCTTGTCGTCTAAGGGGCTTCGGGGCAGTCTCGAGAGGTCCACGTACTCAGCCTAGGCGATTCGGTCAGCCCCTACGATGCAGCAATGACCCGTGACCGCGTACTCCTTCTCGACGGGCACTCCCTGGCGTATCGAGCTTTCTTCGCCCTTCCGCCGGAGAACTTCACCACGACAACGGGTCAGCCGACTAATGCCGTGTACGGATTCACATCGATGCTCCTGAATGTACTGCGGGATGAGAAGCCCTCGCATGTGATCGTGGCCTTCGATATCTCACGTACGACTTTCCGCACGGAGATGTATCCCGAGTACAAGGCAACCCGGTCAGCTTCCCCTCCTGAGTTCAAGGGCCAGGTAGAACTCATCAAGGAGGTTCTCGCCGCACTGAACATCACCGTTGTCGACTGTCCGAATTTCGAGGCCGATGACATCATTGCCACGCTGACGACTCGCGCTCTGGCCACCGATCATGACGTGCTGATCATGACCGGCGATCGCGACTCCTTCCAGCTTGTCGACGATCACACCACCGTTCTCTATCCGCGCAAGGGAACCTCAGACCTTGCTCGCATGACGCCGGCTGCAGTCGAGGAGAAGTACGGGCTCACGCCAACTCAGTACGCCGATTACGCGGCGTTGCGCGGAGACCCCAGCGACAACCTGCCCGGCATCCCCGGCGTGGGCGAGAAGACGGCCGCGAAGTGGATTCGTGAGTACGGCTCCCTCGCTGCATTGATCGACAACGCTGATGCCGTGACGGGAAAGGTCGGCGAGTCTCTGCGCGCAAATCTCTCTCACGTCATGCTCAATCGGGATCTGACGGCCCTGCGTCACGATGCTCCGATCGACACCGATCCGGGTGCCTGCAGGCTCGTTCCCTATGACGCGGTAGCCGTCGACGCACTCTTCACCGCCCTGCAGTTCCGTGCCCTGCGTGATCGCCTTTCCGCGGCACTTCCCGCGGCCGAGGGCGACGAACCCGCGGTGATGCCCACGGTCGAGCCAGGCGTCACGGCCGTCGTGCTGGGCAGTGGCAAGGCCAAGGAGTGGCTTGCTGGCAAGTCGGGCGCCGTGGCCTTCCGGGGTACCTGGGGTCGCGGTACCGGCTCAATCGATGCGATGGCCATCTGCGATGAGTCGGGCGAAGTCGCGATCATCGATTTCGGCGATGCTGCGAATGCGCAGGCGGCCTGCGACTGGCTAGCCGATGACTCCGTGGCTAAGGATGTCCACGATGCCAAGGGGCCGATGCTGGCGTTGCTTGCGAGGGGGAGTCGCCTGGGCGGCCTTCGTACTGACACGGCGCTTGGTGCCTACCTGATCGCACCCGATCAGCGCAGCTTCGCACTGGTCGATGCTGTCCAGCGGATTCTCGGTCTCGAGCTCGCCTCCAGCGGTTCGTCGGATCAGCTGCTGTTCGACGATGCGGCAGCCGATGATCTTCCCGCCCATGCCGTGGCCACCTCGCAGCTGGCCGTCGCCGTGCGCGAGCGGCTCTCTGCCGAGGGCACGCTCGAGCTCCTCGATGATCTTGAGATCCCGCTTGCATCGATTCTCGCCGAGATGGAATTCCTCGGCATCGCCGTCGACCCCACCCTGCTCGACGATCTCTCCTCCGAATTCGGTCACGACATGCGCGTGGCCGAGGAGGCAGCGCACCGGATCGTCGGTCGCCCATTCAATCTCGGCTCCCCGAAGCAGCTGCAGGAGATCCTGTTCACCGAGCGCGGGCTGCCGAAGACGAAGAAGATCAAGACGGGCTTCACGACGGATGCGGAGTCGCTGCAGTGGCTCTACGCGACGACGAATGACCCGCTGCTCGAGCGCCTGCTGGCCTGGCGTGATCGCTCGAAGCTGCGACAGACCGTCGACGGGCTGATTCCGCTGGCTGACGCCCGTCATCGCATCCACACGACGTTCAACCAGACGGTGGCTGCCACCGGCCGCCTTTCGAGCGCCGATCCCAATCTGCAGAACATCCCGATCCGCACCGATGCCGGTCGGCGCATTCGCGGCTGTTTCGTCGTCGGTGAGGGCTTCGAGTCGCTCATGACCGCTGACTACAGCCAGATCGAGATGCGGATCATGGCGCATGCCTCCGCCGACGAGGGCCTGATCGCGGCCTTCACCGAGGGGGAGGATCTCCATACGACGGTGGCGGCCCAGGTCTTCGGCGTGCGCCCGGCCGATGTCGATGCGGAGATGCGCCGCCGAATCAAGGCCATGAGCTACGGGCTGGCCTACGGTCTCTCCGCCTATGGGCTCTCGGGCCAGTTGGACATCTCGCCGCCCGAGGCCCAGCGACTGATGGATACCTACTTCGAGCGCTTCGGTGGAGTACGCGACTATCTCGACACGGTGGTCGCCGAGGCGCGTGGCACGGGCTATACCGAGACTATGTTCGGCCGTCGACGCTACCTGCCCGATTTGTCCAGTGACAATCGCCAGCGCCGTGAGATGGCCGAGCGCATGGCACTCAACGCGCCCATCCAGGGCACGGCTGCCGACATCGTCAAGCGAGCCATGCTCAGCCTCACCGATTCCCTGGCTGCCAGCGGGCTACGGAGCCGCATGCTGCTCCAGGTCCACGATGAACTCGTTCTTGAGGTAGCCCCTGGAGAGGCGGCCGACTTGGAGGTACTCGTGCGAGTCGCCATGGGGGGAGCCGCCGATCTTCGGGTGCCCCTGGATGTCTCTGTCGGGGTGGGCAGGTCGTGGGAGGAAGCCGCTCACTAGGGCGGATTTCCCTCGTGGGAGCCCGTCCCGTAGCCTTGGACGGCTCAGCGTCCGCTGGGCGACCCTACTGACATCGGATCCCTACTAGATGACTATCACCACCGGCACCGCCCAGGTTGCCATCAACGACATCGGCTCGGCTGAGGACTTCCTCGCTGCCATTGACGCCACCATCAAGTACTTCAATGACGGTGACATCGTCGAAGGCACCATCGTCAAGGTCGATCGCGATGAGGTTCTCCTCGACATCGGCTACAAGACGGAAGGCGTCATCCCGTCCCGCGAGCTCTCCATCAAGCACGATGTTGACCCCAGCCAGGTGGTCTCCGTGGGAGATCTCGTCGAGGCCCTCGTTCTCACCAAGGAGGACAAGGAAGGCCGTCTCGTCCTGTCGAAGAAGCGTGCCCAGTACGAGCGTGCGTGGGGCACCATCGAGAAGATCAAGGAAGCCGAGGGCATGGTGGAGGGTCCGGTGATCGAGGTCGTCAAGGGCGGCCTGATCGTCGACATCGGCCTGCGTGGCTTCCTCCCGGCGTCGCTCGTCGA
>JBJSWO010000088.1:0-11851 GCA_046085905.1 Actinomycetes bacterium
ATGTACAGTTTGTTTTAAGACAAGTTAGGTTTTGTCGGATACGGTGACCATATTAGATTATCGTTGTGAATTGGGTCTTCGTCGCAGGCGAGGCTGCCGTGCGACGGCACGCAGCTGCACTCGTCTGGTTCGATCCGCAACACCTCGTGCGCGTCGGACGTCCGCAGCTCGATCTCGAGGTGAGCAACCCGCTCGCGCCGATCGACGGCCCGACCATCACCTACGCCCCGACGTGGGAGGGCGAGGACGACGCGAACAACTACACCTCCGTCGACCTCTACGGCGAGCGCATCATCGCCGCAGCACTCGCTCAGCCCGGCGCTCGAGTGATCTACAAGCCGCATCCTCGAGTCTTCGAGACAGAGGACTCAGCAGTGCGCAAGGCACACGCCGCCATCGTGAGCGCGATCAAGTCGGCTGCTGCGGCCGACCCCTCCCGAGGCCACGCAGTGCTCCGCAAGGAGAACATCCTCGGCGTCATCCGAGGCACCGACGTCATGATCTCCGATGTCTCGAGCGTGACCCTCGATCACCTGTATCTGCGCCCGGAGGCTCCGATCGTTCTCTGCGACCGCCGGTCGAACCGCGAGCAACTGCTGGCCGACGCCCCCGTGGCCGCAGGCGCCCACGTCGTCGATGGCTCGAGCATCCATGCCCTGAGCACAGACCTGGCCGCGATCATCGCCCACGACCCCCGTGCTGCCAAGCGCCGCGAGCTGCGCGACTACTACTTCGATTCACTCGAGCCCGGCCAGAGCACTACCCGCTTCTGGGAGTGCCTGAGCGCCGCCATCTACGATCATGACCGCGCCCTCGGCGATCTCAGCCGAGTTCGCCTTGCCCCCACGACAGATTCCGGAGACAGCGCATGAACGTGCAGGCCGTCATTCTCGCCGCGGGAATGGGTACCCGCCTCGGCAAGCCCTGGCCCAAGCCGCTGACTCCGCTCGTCGACGGCCGCACCATCATGCGCCAGCAGATGGACAACCTCGAGAAGGCCTTCGGCTCCGACCTGCGCGTCATGACCGTCATCGGCTTCAAGCTCGAGCTCATCATCGAGGCCTTTCCGAACGTGGCTTACGTCTACAACGAGAATTACGACCAGACCAACACCAACCGCAGCCTGCTCAAGGCGCTGCGGATTGCCGGTGACGGCGGAGTCCTCTGGATGAACGGCGATGTCGTCTTCGACCCGGCAGTGCTAGAGCGCGTCAAGCCGCTGATGGACTCCGGCACCTCGTTCATCTGCGTGAACACCTCCGCCACGGCCGAGGAGGAAGTGAAGTACACGGTCGATGCCGACGGGCACGTCGCGCTGCTCTCCAAGACCGTCGAGAACGCCCTCGGTGAGTCTGTAGGCATCAACTACATCAGCGCCTCCGACCGAGCGGATCTCATCGCCGGCCTCGAAGCCTGTGCCGACACCGACTACTTCGAGCGTGGCATCGAGATCGCCATTGAGAAGGTCGGCATGAAGGTCGTTCCGCTCGACATCAGCGACCTCTTCGCCGTCGAGGTCGACTTCGAGGATGACCTCGCGCGCGCGAACACGCATCTGTAGCCGCATCGCTTCACTGCATCGCCGTCCATCTCGAGGACAGTTCCTTAAGCCTCGAGATGGACGGCGATTCCGTTTCGCGAATCCGTGACCCGAAGCGAGCGACGACCGGCGATTGCTTCGCAATGGAGACCAAAAGGTTCTTGTCTCCATTGCGAAGGAATCTGAGTGAGTCGCGAGCTACGCGAGGAGGTCGCGCAGCACCGGCACCAGGGCGCGCATCGCACGGCCCCGGTGGCTGATGGCGTCCTTCTCCTCGGCGCTCATCTCGCCGGTGGTGCGGGTCTCGCCCACGGGCACGAAGATGGGGTCGTAGCCGAAGCCATTGGTGCCGCGGGGCTCGCGAATCAGGGTTCCGTCAATGGTCCCTTCAACCACGCGCTCGGTGCCATCGGGGAGAACCACTGCGGCGGCGCAGTGGAATGCGGCACCTCGGCGGGCATCAGGGACGTCGTTGAGCTGGCCGAGCAGGAGGCTGAGGTTCGCGAGGTCATTGCCATGGGCACCTGACCAGCGCGCCGAGAAGATGCCGGGCATGCCGTTGAGCGCATCGACTCCCAGTCCGGAATCGTCAGCGATTGCGGGTAGGCCGGTCTCGGCGCATACCGACCGCGCCTTGAGCAGGGCGTTCGCGGCGAAGGTCGATCCGGTCTCCGCGACATCGCTGATGTCAGGGAACTCGCCGGTACCGACCAGCTCGATGTCGAGACCTGCCTCACCCAGGATGCGTCGCATCTCGACAAGCTTGTGCGAGTTCTGGGTCGCGAGCACTACCCGCATGTCAGGCCCGGGCAGCGGCCTGCATGGCCGTCAGGGTCGTGCAGCCGTCACCGGCGAGTGCGAGCAGCTGATCGAGCAGTGCACGGTCGAAGGGCTCGCCCTCAGCGGTGCCCTGGATCTCGATGAAGCGGCCATTGCCGGTCATGACGACATTCATGTCGGTCTCGGCGCGCACGTCGTCGTCGTAGTGAAGGTCGAGACGCGGCTCGCCATCGATGATGCCGACGCTGACAGCGGCGACGGTGTCCTTGAGCGGCGAGCCCTTCATGATGCCCTTCGCGATTGCCCAGTCGATGGCATCGGCGAGCGCGACGTAGGCACCGGTGATCGCGGCAGTGCGGGTGCCTCCATCGGCCTGCAGTACATCGCAGTCGATGACGATGGTGTTCTCGCCCAGGGCGTCCATGTCGACGACCGCGCGCAGCGAGCGGCCGATGAGGCGCGAGATCTCCTGGGTGCGGCCGCCGACCTTGCCCTTGACGCTCTCGCGGTCGTTGCGCGTGTTGGTCGAGCGCGGCAGCATCGCGTACTCGGCGGTGACCCAGCCCTTGCCGGAACCCTTGAGCCAGCGCGGCACGCCCTCGGTGAACGAGGCCACGCACAGCACGCGAGTGCGACCGAAGGACACGAGAACCGACCCCTCAGCCTGGTCGAGCCAACCGCGCTCGAAGGTGACGGGGCGAAGCTGATCGTTGGTGCGGCCATCGGTACGAGTCATGCTCGAACCCTAGATGAGCGCTCACCCCAGGGATTCGACGGTGCCGATCTCCGGACCGAGGAAGCGGCGGCCCAGGCGCTGAAACTCGGCAGGGTCGCCAGTGGCCATGAAGTGATGCACGGGTTCCGGCAGCGAGGCATCGCGGATCAGATCACGCGCCACGAGAGTGCGATAGACGTCCTTGGCGGTCTCCTCCGCGCTGGAGACGAGCGTGACACTCTCGCCCATGACGTAGGAGAGCACGCCCGTGAGCAGGGGGTAATGCGTGCAGCCGAGAACGAGCGTGTCGATGTCGGCCTCCTGAAGCGGCGCGAGGTACTCGCGCGCGCTGGCGAGCAGCTCAGGTCCACTCGTGATGCCGGCCTCGACGAACTCGACGAATCGCGGGCAGGCCACCGAGATGACGTCGATGTCGGGGGCTGCCGCGAAGGCATCGTCGTAGGCCGCGCTCGTGATGGTCATCGACGTGCCAATCACGCCGACCCGGCCGCTGCGCGTGGCGGCTGCGGCCCGCCGAACAGCAGGGTGCACGACCTCGATCACGGGCACGTCATAGCGCTCGCGGGCATCTCGCAAGGTTGCGGCACTGGCCGAGTTGCAGGCGATCACCAGTGCCTTGACTCCGTCGTCGACCAGGCGATCCATGATCTCGATCGCGAATTCGCGCACCTCGGCGAGCGGACGAGGGCCATAGGGGCCGCGGGCCGTGTCGCCCACGTAGAGGACAGGCTCGTGGGGCAGCTGATCGAGGATCGCACGGGCCACGGTGAGCCCGCCGACCCCTGAATCCATGATTCCCACGGGTGCATCGGCCATAACGGGATCAGCCTACGGCGCGCGTCCCCCGCTTTCCCCTCACGGTTGCCTAGTCTGCGAGGCGTCGGCCGCCCGGCCGAAGCAGAGCACGTACTTCCCCGGAGGAGAGACATGTCCGTAGAAATGAATATGCCCACGATGAAGCGCCCCGGCGGAGTCACCGTCGTCGGCTTCCTGATCATCCTTGCCGCCGTCTTCAACATCTTCATGGGCGTCTGGCTGTTCTTCGCCGCTTTCGGCGAGAACCCGGAGTGGACTGACGCATTCGGCAACACCCAGACCGTGAGCACCTTCTACCTGTGGTTCAACGGCGCCCTGATGATCTTCCTGGGCCTGATCTACTTCTGGCTCTCCAAGCTGACCTTCCTCGGCAGCGCGACGGCGCACATGCTGATCTCGCTCCTCGCGGTGCTGAACATCATCTTCGGTCTGTTCGCCCTGGGTCGCGGTGGCTTCATCAGCATCATCATCAACCTGATCATCCTGCTCATGATCAACACCGCAGCAGCGAAGGCCTGGTTCACCCAGAACATGTAGTTCAGCCGGGCGTCACGCCCACAGCTGGCCGTCGAGGGCATCCTCAGCATCATCGAGGGTGCCCTCATACGCGCCCGTGGACAGGTACTTCCACCCGCCATCGCACACGATGAAGGCGATATCGGCGCGAATCCCCGCCTTCACGCACTTGTTGGCCGTGCCGATCGCCGCGTGCAGGATCGCCCCGGTCGAGACACCCGCGAAGATGCCCTCGACCTCGAGGAGCTCACGCATCCGCTTCACGGCATCGCGAGGACCCACGGAGAATCGCGAGGTGAGCACCTCGGCGTCATAGAGCTCGGGGATGAAGCCCTCGTCGATATTGCGCAGGCCGTAGACCAGCTCGCCGTACCGCGGCTCGGCCGCGATGATCTCGATATCGGGCTTGTGCTCGCGGAAGTACCGGCCGACCCCCATCAGGGTGCCGGTCGTGCCGAGCCCCGCGACGAAGTGAGTGATCGTCGGCAGGTCGGCGAGCAGCTCGGGGCCGGTTCCGTCGTAATGGGCCTGGGCATTGGACGGGTTTCCGTACTGGTAGAGCATCACCCAGTCGGGGTTCTCCGCCGCCAGGCCCTTGGCCACGCGCACGGCCTCATTGGAGCCACCGGCGGCAGGTGAGTAGATGATCTCGGCACCCCACATGAGCAGCAGTTGCGTTCGCTCGGCCGACGTGTTCTCCGGCATGACGCAGATGAGCCGGTAACCACGCTGCTTGGCGACCATGGCCAGGGAGATCCCGGTGTTGCCCGAGGTCGGCTCGAGCAGGGTGTCGCCGGGCCTGATGAGGCCATCGGCCTCGGCCTGCGCGATCATCGCCAGCGCGGCCCGATCCTTGATGGATCCGGTGGGGTTGCGATCCTCGAGCTTGGCCCATAGGCGCACGTCGGCCGACGGCGAGAGCCGCGGGAGCCCGACAAGCGGGGTATGCCCGACGGAGTCGAGCAGGGAGTCGAAGCGCACCTCAGCCGCCGGCGACGGCCGGCAGGATCGTGATCGAGTCGTTGTCGGACACCGGGGTCGAGAGTCCATCGAGGAAGCGGACATCCTCATCGTTGAGGTACACGTTGATGAAGCGGCGCAGGCCGCTGTCATCGACGAGACGGTCACCGATGCCGGGGTACGAGGCATCCAGGCTGGTGATGACGGACTGAAGTGAGGTGCCCTCGGCCGTGACGGCCTTCTCTCCGCCGGTGAACGAGCGAAGAATCGTGGGGATCCGAACCTCGACTGCCATGTGGTGTCTCCGAAAGTCTCGACGCCGCGATTCACGGCGTGCCCGAGAAAGGCTACGGACGAAACGGGCAGGCCGCCACCGCGAGGGCATCACTTGCAAAGTGTTCGCAGGAGACCTCGGTCACACGGCCTCAGGTCACCGTGACGGGCTCCTCGGTGACCTCGCCGTCGACGATGCGGTACGAGCGGAACTCGTAAGGCCCATCGGCATTTCCTGTCTCGCGAGTGGAGACCAGCACGTAATGCGCCTCGGGCTCCCCCGCCAGCGAGATGTCGGTGCGTGAGGGATAGGCCTCGGTGTGGGTGTGAGAGTGATAGATCACGACAGGGATCTCGTCGTTGTCGTCCATCTCTCGGTAGAGCTTCAGTAGATCGACCGAGTCGAACTCGTAGAACGTGGGAGATCGTGCCGCATTGACCATCGGGATGAAGCGAGTCGGGGTGTCGGTGCCCACCGGCCCGGCGATCACTCCGCAGGCCTCATCCGGGTGATCGGCGCGTGCATGCGCGACGATCGCATCGACGAGTGCCTGCGAGATGGTGAGCATGACTCGATCGTAAGGGAGCGTGATGTCAGTCCATATCCCAGGGACGAATCCGACATTAGGCCCACTCCACTTGCGGGAATGCCTGAACGGGTGGACCGTTCATCGACGCCTCGTGACATCTGTCGCCCGACGCCTAGGGGCGGGTGGTCCGCCCCTCCTGAGGAGGATCGCGTGGAAACAGTTCTCGAACTGAGCAATTCGCAATATCAAACAGTCTTCAACGTTCTCTCGTTCGCACTCGCGTCGATGATGGCCTCCGTGGTCTTCCTGCTCGTGGTGCAAGGACGAGTGCTTGCTCGCTATCGACTGGCACTGACCGTGTCGGCCATCGTGTGCCTCATCGCCGCGTACCACTACTTCCGCATCTTCAACTCGTTCACCGAGGCCTATGTCGCCACGGACGCCGGTTCGCCAGTGGCTGCCGCGGGCGCGGCTAGCTTCGTTCTTGTCGGCGGCGAGGGCTTCAACGAGGGCTATCGCTACGTCGACTGGCTGCTGACCGTGCCGCTGCTGCTCTTCGAAGCAGTCGCAGTTCTCGCGTTGCCGCAGGCAGTGCGCAAGTCGCTGATGCTCAAGCTCATCCCTGCCTCAGCACTCATGATCATCCTGGGCTACCCCGGCGAGCTGGCCACCGACACGATGGCCAAGGGCATCTGGGGCGCACTCTCGACGATTCCGTTCCTTTACATCGTCTATGTGCTGTTCGTGGAGCTCAGCCGCGCTGCAAAGAGCCAGCCGAACCAGGTGGGCAAGGACCTCAACGGCCTTCGCTGGCTGCTGCTCGCTACGTGGGGCGTCTATCCGATCTCCTACATGTTCCCGATGTTCGGGTTCGACGGCGCAGATGCCTTCGTCTGGCGTCAGGTGGGCTACTCGATCGCCGACGTTCTCGCCAAGTGCGCGTTCGGCCTGCTGATCTACAAGATCGCCCGCGAGAAGAGTTTCGTGGACGACACGGCATTCGCCGAGCAGGAGATCAAGGCTGCGCCCTCCTCGGCCTGAGCACAACAGTGACAAGTGCCGTGGGCGAGAACCTTCGCCCACGGCACTTGTCCTATCTCGGAAGCAGTATCTGCACGAGCGACTCCTGCAGGTAGGTCAGCCAGTCGTACACGTGGAACATTCCGTGACGCGGATCGTCCTCAGGCAGGTCGGCGAGCTGGTCGTGATTCTCCTCGGTAATACCGATGCGCGTGCCGATCGCCAGGCGCGCATCGTTGAGGAATCCCAGCCACGAGGGAATGTCGCCCGAGCCCAGGGTGACCTTCTCCCCGGACTTCGACAGAGTCTCGAGAACCGTGCGGGCATGCGCGAGCTTGGCCTCCTGCATCGAGCGCTGCGTGAATCGTCGGAAGTCGAGTGACGCCTCCGGATCATCGGGATAGGCGTCCGGGAATAGTCGCGCCATGGCGGGGTCGTCCGGGAACTCGGCATCCATGTCGATGCCGACGATCGCAGCAAGTGGATCGGCGTTCGCCCTCGGTTCGGGACTCACGAACTCGCACACCTGGTCCGCCAGGGAGACCAGCAGGCCCTTCTCGACCTCATCCACGCGGAGCACCACCCGACCCGTGAGAGTCTTGCTGAACCCGCCCACGTCAGTCGTCCTTCTTCAGCGTTGCCCAGAGCCCGTAGCCGTGCATTGCCGCGACATCGCGCTCCATCTCCTCACGGGTGCCATTCGAGACGACAGCCCGGCCTTTCTCGTGAACATCGAGCATCAGGAGCTCGGCTTTCGCGCGGTCGTACTTGAAGTACTCCATGAACACGTATGTCACGTAGGACATCAGGTTCACGGGGTCGTTCCATACCAGCGTGATCCAGGGACGATCGACATCGACAACTGTCTCGGGTCGAGCGACATCCAGCTGGGAACTCACGGTGCTACTTAACCCGAATGCGGAAGGGCGCACTCGCCCCGGTCAGGAAACCGGCCTTGCCCACCGCTACAGCCCGATAGGTGTAGGCGCCCTTCTTGCGCACCTTCAGCTGCACGGTTGCCGCGCCCGAGGCATCCGCCTTCGCGCGACCGGAGTTGATCCACGACCCTGCCTTGCTGAGCTGGATCACGATCTGCTGGCCTTCCAGAGCGGGTAAGGCACTCACGGAGATCGGCACGACGCTAAGTCGCTTGACCTTCTTGGTCGGGGCGGACGTGACTGTCACCGACGACGTGACGGTGATGCTCACCGGGTCGCTCAGCTTCTCGGCTCGGCCTTCGGCTCCTGCGACGAATACGGCCCACTCGCCCGGGGTCGCGGCAATGGGCGCGAAGGCGACGGAGCCATCAGCACCCGTGACTGCCGAGGAGACGTCCACGAAGTCAGCGGTACCCGCAGCCTTGAACCTCAGCGTGGCTGCGACACCGGCCAGCGGGGCCCCATTCGATGCCACCGAGGCAGTGATCGGGATGGCAGCGCCTGCAATCGCATTCGGCGGCGCTGTCACGGTGAGCGCGGTGTCCAGGGTGCCGAGGGAGTCGGCATAGGCGCGAATCAGCGGCCACTGCGCCGGATCGTCGCCACCGACTGTCCAGTAGGCGGCGGCGCTGATGCCATAGGTGCCGACGAGCTGCGTGCGCACCAGCACGGCCTGCGGGCCCACGAACCACATGATGCGGCGTGCTGAGCACGTGCCACCGCTCCAGCTCACGACCTTGTCGTACTCGACGTAGTTCTCCTGCGAGGCGTCATCCCACTTCACGTCTGTCGGTGGCACGCCATTGGTCGCGAGCACTTTCGCGATATCCGAGTCATTCACGGCGGCCTTCGAGGTCAATGCGCTGTAAGCCTTGGAATCCTGCGAAGAGGTCGGGCAATTTCCGCTGAGCTGATAGGTGCCATTCGCCTTCTTCTTCGTCCAGCTGCGGCCATAGGTGGGGACGCCGATCTGGAGCTTGGCGGGATCCATCACCGTGATCGAGTACTGCACGATGGCCGTGACCCAGCTGATAGGCGCGATCGGGCCCGCACCGTTGACGTGGAAGTCGTACGCCATGATCCTGATGCGATCCACCGCCGGCGCGATGCCGGCCATGTCGTATACCCAGTACCCGTTCTTGCCGCCGCACTTGTTAGTCGTGCTGCACGGGCCGGGAATCGTGACGATGAGCTTCTTCCCCTGCCCGCGCAATGCTGCACCGAGCTCGGTGACGAATGCTGTCCAGTTGGGCTGAGTCGTGGCCCACGAGGCACTTCCGTCGGAGAAGGCGAACACCTCGTAGTCGAGGTCGATACCGTCGTAGCCGTTGTTCACGACCGTGGCGACGATGTCCTGCACGTGCGCGGTGCGCTTGGCCGGATCGGCGAGCGTCTTGGCCATCACGCCCTTGCCGGAGCCATCGGCGATGGAGGGGATCACCAGGATTCCTGCGGCATGCAGGGCATTGGTCGCCCAGGCGGCATTCGCGGCGCCGTTGGAGAAGTTCGGGTTGAGAGCGACGCGCACGCCCTTGGAGCCGGCCGGCAGCGCCGAGTAGATGAAGGGCGAGACCTCGCTGAAGAGATCGGCATTGGCCACCGCGGTGTTCACGCCGACCGGATTGCCGGGAGTCGACATCCAGTAGGGAATCCAGCCGGTCACGATCTTCTTGGGGGCTGCCTCTGCCATGGGCGAGAGCACCACCGCGAGGGCGAGCATGCTGGCAATGGCTGTGATGACGCGACGCAAGGGAAGGCTCCAGTCAGAGGGGACGACTCCATTGTGCGTCATGCGGCGCGGTACCCCCTACACGCAGCCGGGGTCGGCCTGTCGCATGATGGAGTAATGCGCCGACTGCTCCTTCCCCTCGTCATCTCGGCTTCGCTGTTCGCCGGCTCCGCCCTCACGAGCCCCGTGGCACATGCGGCCGATGCCACCGATCCCGCGGCATACGCCACCCTGGATGCCGGCATCGCCGCGAGCCTCGCCCGGAAACTGGGCAATCCCAAGCTCGGTCGCGACGTGGTCGTCAACGTCACCAACCTGACCTCCGGTACGACCATTTTCAGCAAGAACCCGACCGAATCGCAGCGTCCGGCGTCGAACATGAAGGTCATCACCGCAGTGAACGTGCTGAGCCAGCTCGGCCCCGATCACGTGTTCCGGACCCAGGTGCTGGCAGGCACTGATCCCACCCAGCTGTACCTCAAGGGCGGTGGAGATCCGCTCCTCTCGACGAAGGGCCTGGAGAATCTCGCGGTCGATACCGCGAAGGGGCGCGATGTCACGGTGCCGATCACGGTGCACGTCGATTCCTCGCTCTTCCCCTCCCCTTCGAACGCGCCCGGCTGGACCCAGGGCTACACGCCCTACGTCGTGGCACCGGTGCGAGCACTCGCCAGGCTCTATGACTACTCGACTGACACGACCGCCAATGCCGCCGACGTGTACATCAAGAAGCTCAGGTCACTCGGCTTCACCGTCACCCGCGGTGAGGATGCCGTGACACCTGTCGACGCAACCCTTGTCGCCGAGAATGCCAAGCACACGGCGGCTGAGGCCGTGCACTTGATGCTGCTCGACTCCGAGAACAACGTCGCCGAGACCCTCTACCGACAGGTCGCGGTCAAGCGAGGCCTGCCGGCTGACTGGGCAGGCAGCAAGCAGGCTGCCGAGGACTCCCTGCGTGAGCTCGGCGTAGATCCGGGAGCCCTGGCCCTCTACGACGGAAGCGGGGTCTCGCGCAAGGATCGCCTGACCGCGAGTGTCCTGACTCAGCTCATCGCGCTCACCACCGTGGGCGATCCGGCGCGATTCGCCGAGATGTACGCCGAGCGGGCCATGCCGATCTCCGGTCAGACAGGCACTCTCAAGGCCGGCTACGGCCGCTACGTCACCAAGGCGAGCAAGTGCGCTGCCGGCAAGGTGCGCGCGAAGACCGGAACCCTCTTCGACACGATCGCCCTCTCCGGCGTCGCGTCGAGTGTCGACGGCGCGCAGCGCGCGTTCTCGATCATGGTGAACAAGAGGCCGGCGAAGTACTCCAAGCTCGCCACGCGCCAGGCGGTCGACTCGCTGGTCGCCACCATCATCGGCTGTAACTGACGGTCAGCGGAGCGCGCGGGCAATCTCTGCCGCGGCGCGCGCCACCCTCGGGCCGACCTCGACCTCGTTGAGCTCGCGCAGCGAGACGACACCGACACTTCCCTCCAGCCCCGGCACCCCGATGATCGGCACGGCGATTCCGTAGCCGCCCTGGGCGCCCTCACTGGTGGCCACGATCCAGGCCGGGTCGAGCGGACGCCCGGCAGCCGTGCGCGCCGCGAGCACGGCTCGCCCGGCAGCGCCTGATTCCAGGGGATGGCGCGCGCCCATGCGGTACGCAACATGCAGGTCAGAGCGCGATGGCTCCACCACGACGGCAGTGAGCGCCTCGGCACCGTCGACGATCGTGAGATGCGCTGTGGCACCGACGGCATCGGCGAGCAGGCGAAGTGCGGGCAGGGCCACATCGCGCACGACCGGCTGGACCTGGCGTCCCATGGTCAGCACCGCCAGGCCCAAGCGGCACTTGCCATCAGGGGAACGGCGCAGGAACGCGTGCTGCTCCAGGGTCACGACGAGGCGGTACACGACCGTGCGACCGATATCGAGCTGGGCGGCGAGCTCCGTGACAGTCAGCCCCTCCGGCGCGTCAGCGAGGGCCTCGAGCACGCGCAATCCGCGGTCGAGGGTCTGGGA
>JBJSWO010000089.1:0-5212 GCA_046085905.1 Actinomycetes bacterium
CGCGGGTGAATCGGCAGCCCGGCCGGCACGTGAGCCGCAAGCCGATGGATCGTCAGGCCGTCGAGGATCTCCGTGCCGGCGAAGACCTCACCGGCCCCGCCGGTGGCCGTGATGATCCGAACGTCATGCCCCGCGTCGGCCTGCTGCAGGGCCAGGGCGCGCACCTGCGTCTCGATGCCCCCGGTGCGGGGCAGATAGCAGTCACTGACGTGGGCGATCCTCACCCGAGTGACCGTACGCCACAATGGGCTCACCATGACATCTCGACCCGCCTCAGAGGATCTCGGCAGCACTCGCTCGCGCACCCTGGTCTTCGTCCACGCGCATCCCGATGACGAGGCACTGCTCACCGCGGGCACCATGGCCAGGGCCGTGGCCGAGGGCAACCGGGTCGTGCTGATCGTTGCCACCGACGGCGCCGCGGGCCTCACCGATGCCGAGCACGCTGATGACCTCGCCGCGCATCGCCAGGAGGAGCTCAGCCGCTCCGCGCACATCCTCGGCGTCGATCGACTCATCAACCTCGGCTACGCCGACTCCGGCCTGCACGGCGAGGTGGCCGATGGGTTCGCGCACCAGCCGAAGTTCGCGGTAGCCAAGCTCATCGCCGCGATCCTCGATGACGAGGACTGCGACATCCTGGTCGGATATGACCCGTCCGGTGGATACGGCCACCCCGATCACGTGCAGGTGCACAACGTCGTTCGAGCCGCGTACGTGCTCGCGAGGCGTGCGCCGAGGCTGTACGAGGCCACCTTGCCGCGCGAGCCAATCGCCCGTGCCGTGCGAATGGCCGCGACATTGCACCTGACTCCCGCGGATTTCGATGCCAGCGAGTTCGACACCGCCTGGACTCCGAAGAACCGCATCACTCACCGCGTGAACGTGCGCGAGTACATGTCGCAGAAGAAGGATGCCCTGCGCGCGCATGCGTCGCAGGCCAGTGCCGACGGCACGATCCGCACCCTTGCGGTGCTTACCCGTCTGCCGGGCCCGATCGCGAATCCGATCCTGGGCACCGAGTACTACGTCGAGGTCTCCCAGAGCGAGAGAGCCTCCTCGACGGCCGTCACGGAGTCGTAGTCGATCCAGCGAATGCGGGTATCGCGACGGAACCAGCGCTGCTGACGACGGGCGAACCTCCGGGTGGCCAGGATGATGTCCTCACGCGCCTGCTGTTCCGTCATGTCTCCGTCGATCATCGCCAGCACCTGCGAGTAGCCGAGGGCCCGTGACGCGGTGCGTGCCTGCCGCAGGCCCGCCGCATCGAGCCGGTGCACTTCGTCGATCAGCCCGGCGTCGAACATGGCATCGACCCGCTGCGCGATGCGCTCATCGAGCACGTCACGCGGGATCTCGAGCCCGATGCGCACGGTCGGATAGATGCCGACCGGATCGGGAAACTCGGCGATGAAGGGCTCACCGGTGAGCTCGATGACCTCCAGCGCGCGCACGATGCGGCGGCCATTCGAGGGCAGTATCGCGGCGGCAGCAGCAGGATCGACCTCGGCGAGGCGGGCATGCAGTGCGGCCGGGCCCACTGCCTCGAGCTCGGCCTCCCATTTCGCCCGGACCTGCTCATCGGTGCCCGGGAAGTTGAGGTCGTCGAGTACGGCCGAGACGAAGAGCCCCGAGCCGCCCACCACCACGGGCGTGCGTTCACGTGCGAGCACATCATCGATGGCCGCACGGGCATCTGCCTGGAATTCCGAGGCAGTGACCAGATGCTCCATCGGCCAGACATCCATCAGGTGATGCGGGACTCCCCCGCGCTCCTGCAGGGTCGGCGTCGCGGTACCGATGTCCATGCCTTGATACACCTGCATGGAGTCGGTGCTGATGATCTCGCCATCGATGCGCTGCGCCACGGCCACGGCGAGTGCCGACTTGCCCGAGGCGGTCGGCCCGACGATCGCGAGGACGCGCCTCATTCGCTGACGCGAATGGTGGGCAGGCCCAGCATCACGCCGGGGGTGATGACCTCGATCGGCTGATCGGCGAGATCGCCGGCCCGAGTGCGGCGCACCGACACCATCCGATCGGCGTTGAGGTGGTGCGGAGCAGCGTGCGTGATCTCGGCGATCACCATGTCGCCGGGACGCGGAGCGGGCAGGGCGGAATCGAGGGCCACGTGCACGAGCCGGTTATCCGGTGCGCGACCGGAGATTCGGGCGGTCGCGGCATCCTTCTTGCCCTCGCCCACCGAGATCAGCACCTCGACCTCGCGACCGACCTGGGCCATGTTCTCCGACAGGGTGACCTCGTTGACGGTATCGAGCAGTCGGTTGTACCGCTCTGTCACGGTCGTCTGCGGGATCTGGTCGGGCATGTCGGCAGCCGGAGTGCCAGGACGCTTGGAGTACTGGAAGGTGAACGCCGCGGCGAAGCGAGCCTCGCGCACCACGTGCAGGGTCTGGTCGAAATCGGCCTCGGTCTCGCCGGGGAAGCCCACGATGATGTCGGTGGTGATCGCGGCATCGGGCATCGCCGCTCTCACCTTCTCGATGATGCCGAGGTAGCGCTCCTGGCGATAGGAGCGACGCATGCGCTGCAGGACGTCATCGGAGCCGGACTGGAGCGGCATGTGCAATTGGGGCATGACATTTCGAGTCTCGGCCATGGCCGCGATGACATCGTCGGTGAAGTCACGCGGATGCGGACTGGTGAAGCGCACGCGCTCAAGGCCGTCGATCTCGCCGCAGGCACGCAGCAGCTTGCTGAAGGCCTCGCGATCACCGAACTCGGAGCCATAGGCATTGACGTTCTGGCCTAGCAGTGTCACCTCGAGCACGCCTTGGTCGACCAGTACCTGGATCTCGTTCAGGATGTCGCCGGGGCGGCGATCCTTCTCTTTGCCCCGCAACGCGGGCACGATGCAGAACGTGCACGTGTTGTTGCAGCCGACACTGACCGACACCCACGCAGAGAACGCCGAGTCACGCTTCGACGGCAGTGCCGACGGGAAGGTCTCGAGGGATTCGAGTATCTCGACCTGAGCCTCGTCGAGGGCACGCGCACGCTCGAGCAGGATCGGCAAGGAGCCGATGTTGTGAGTGCCGAAGACGACGTCGACATTAGGCGCCTTCGCGAGGATCGTGCCTTGATCCTTCTGCGCCAGGCAGCCGCCGACGGCAATCTGCATGCCCGGATTCTCGGCCTTCACGGGCACCAGGTGACTGAGGTTGCCGTAGAGCTTGTTGTCGGCGTTCTCGCGCACCGCGCACGTGTTGAACACGACCACATCAGCCACTGCGCCCTCAGCCACGGGCACGTAGCCGGCGTCCTCCAGCAATCCGGAGAGTCGCTCGGAGTCGTGCACGTTCATCTGGCAGCCGTAGGTGCGCACCTGGTACGTGCGTGCGGATGCAAGAGAGGTGTCGGGCACGGCGTCAGTCTACGGACACGACTGAGCCCTCCCGAATCCTGACGGGAGGGCTCAGCGCGTGAGACGTGGTATCAGTGCCCGGGGTTGACCGGGAGCACGTCGTCGACCGGGTCATCAGCCGACTCGGACTCCACGTGCACGACCGGCAGGATCTTCCCGAGCCAGCCCGGCAGCCACCAGTTGGCGCGACCGATGATCGACATCAGCGACGGCACGAAGATCAGTCGGATGACGAACGCATCGATGAGCACGGCACTAGCCAGCGAGATTCCGAAGAGCTTGATGGTGCTATCGGGCGTCGGAATGAAGGCCATGAACACGCTGGCCATGATCAGTGCCGCGATGACGACCACGCGACCGGAGCCGGCGAGTCCGCGACGAATCGCTGCACGGTTGTCATTCGTGTGCTCCCACTCCTCGCGCATGCGCGAGACGAGGAAGACCTGGTAGTCCATGGAGAGACCGAACAGGATCGCGAAGACCATGATCGGCAGGAAGGGCATGATCGGACCGGTACCGCTGATACCCAGTGGCCCGCTCAGCCAGCCCCACTGGAACACGGCCACGGTGATGCCCAACGAGGCCGCGAAGCTCAGCAGGCTGGTGATCGCTGCCGTCGCGGGAACGATGATGCTGCGGAACAGCAGCACGAGTGCGAGGAAGCCCAGGCCGATCACGACCAGAAGGAAGACCGGGAGGGCGTCCTTGAGCACCGTGGTGAAGTCGCTGGTGATGGCCTGCGTACCACCCACATAGAGCTTGGCCCCGGTTGCCTGCTCAATCTGCGGATTCACGGTCTCGCGCAGCTCATTGAGAAGGTCGGTCGTGGCTGCATCCTGCGGCGCGCTGCTCGGCACGACACCGATGACGGCGACGTCACCGGTGAGACCGAACTGCTGCGGGAAGACGTCGACGAGCGGAAGCATGGCCACGCTCGGGTTCGTGCCGGCTACGCCCGGTGCGGCAGCCAGGTCGGTGACGATGGTCTTG
Organism: Actinomycetes bacterium; assembly: GCA_046085905.1. Lineage (GTDB taxonomy): Bacteria > Actinomycetota > Actinomycetes > S36-B12 > S36-B12 > CAIKZY01. The sequence goes on from JBJSWO010000089.1 coordinate 4,376, forward strand.
TACGCCTCGGTGTCGCCCGCCGCAGGCAGCTGCGCGACGACCAGGAACGGGCCATTGGAGCCGGGACCGAAGCCCTCTGCACGCAGGTCATAGGCGATCCGGCCGATTGAGCCGGCCGGCTTGCCCGAGTCATCGGCGAAGCCCTGACTCAGCGACAGCACCGGGATGGCCAGGATGAGGACGAAGGCCAGGGAGAGGATGGCCCAGAGCCATGGCTTGCGCTGCAGGAAGGCGCCGTAGGCAGCCCAGCGGTGACCGTCGACGTGACCGGAACCGGGCTTCTTGCCCCAGGGCAGGCGGAGGCCCAGGGCCTTGGTGCCCATCAGCGACAGCAGTGCCGGCAGGAACCAGAGCGCGGACAGCATCACCATCAGCACGGTCAGGCCGGCCGCGAGTGAGAGGCCGTTGAAGAAATTGATGCCCAGCACGAACAGGCCGAGCAGGGCGATGATCACCGTGCTGCCGGCGAAGAGCACAGCGCGACCGGCCGTGTTCACGGCCTCGAGGGCGGCCTGCTTCTTCTCGTGCCCGAGAAGAATCGCCGAGCGGTAGCGGTTGAGGACGAAGAGGCCGTAATCGATACCGACGCCCAGGCCGATCATCGCTGCCAGGGTGGGGGCGAAGGTCGCGACATCCATGAAGCGCGCGAGCAAGGTGACGAGGGTGACGCCGAGTGCGACACCGAGGCCGGCCACGACGATCGGCAGGCCTGCTGCCACGACGGAGCCGAAGGCGATGAGCAGGATCACGAGTGCGGCGATGATGCCGATGAGCTCACTGCTCGGCGGCTCCTGGCCGGCGAAGTCGAGCACCTGACCGTTAGCGCCGACGCGCAGG
>JBJSWO010000090.1:0-2645 GCA_046085905.1 Actinomycetes bacterium
CCTCAGGAGCTTGCTCGATAAAGAGGTGAGCGACCCGCGCCTGCAGATCGAAGAGGGCAGGGTCCGGCACGGCCGCGGCAATGGTCTCCTCGAACACGAGGAAGGTGTCGTTGATGGCCGGCTGATCCTTGGTGAGCTCGATCGGGTTCAGCGCCGCGGCTGACAGGTACTCCTGCCAGGCCATGTTGTGGTCGAGGTAGGCCTGGCGGGAGTTCCAGAGGGCGACATCCCAGGGCAGCAGCCGAACGGCTGCGACCTTGTCGCCCGCGAGGGCGATACTCGAGGCGCCGTTGGCGGCGATATTCGACAGGGTCGCGTCGAAGGCATCCTTCTGCGCATCGGTCGGATTCTTCTTGGCCGTGTAGGCGTCGAAGGCCTCATTGATCTGATCCTGGACTGTGCCCATGGCGGCCTCGGAGTCCTCGATGGCCGTCACGAGCTCGCGCATCTGGACATTTCGGGCCACCCAGTCCCCGGCGAGCGCACCGCCGGCCAGCACCGTGATCGCGAAGGCCGCCAGGCCGGCCACCCACGGAATCCACGAGGGAAATGAGCGTGCGGGCTGGCCATCGGTCGTCATGAGTCCATCATGACTCATGCACTAGCGTTTGAGAGTGACTGAGCCCCAGGACTGGCGATCGCAGTACGCCGCCCTTACCGCGCGACTCCAGCAGCAGTACCGCCAGCTGCCGACCGATGCCCCGGTCCGGCTCGCCAAGCGCACCTCGAATCTCTTCCGGCCTCGCGCCGCCGCTACCTCCCCCGGCCTCGATGTGCTCGCCTTCGATGGCGTCCTGAACGTGGACCCCGAGGCTCGTACGGCGGAGGTGCTCGGCATGACCACCTACGAGCACCTCGTCGACGCGACCCTGCCCTTCGGCCTCATGCCGATGTGCGTACCGCAGCTGCGCACGATCACCCTCGGCGGCGCTGTCACTGGCCTCGGCATCGAGAGCGCGAGCTTCCGCTTCGGCACCCCGCATGAGTCCGTCAGGGAGATGGACATCCTCACCGGCAGCGGCGAGATCCTCACCGTTACCGGCGCAGCAGATGACCCCAATCGCGATCTCTTCTACGGTTTCCCGAATTCCTACGGTTCCCTCGGCTACGCCCTGCGACTGCAGATCGAGCTCGAGCCCGTGAAGCCGTACGTGCACCTGCGCCATATTCGCTTCGACACCGCCGACGACATGGCGGCAGCGATGTCGCAGATCGTCGACTCGCGCGCCAACGGCGACTACGAGTACGAGGGCGTGCGTGTCGACTTCCTCGATGGCACGGTGTTCTCCGCGCATGAGCAGTACCTGACCCTCGGCGAGATGGTCGACTCCGTGCCCAAGGGCCTCTCGGTCAGCGACTACACCGGCATGGGCATCTACTACCGCTCCATTCAGCAGCGCAGCGACGACGTCCTCACCATTCACGACTACTTGTGGCGCTGGGACACCGACTGGTTCTGGTGCTCGCGCGCCTTCGGGGCCCAGAAGCCGTGGCTGCGCCGCATCTGGCCCAAGAGCAAGCTTCGCAGCGACGTCTATTGGAAGCTCGTAGCCTTCGATCGCAAGCGCGATGTCTCGGGCAAGATCGCGAAGCTGCGCAAGCAGCCCCAGCGCGAGCCCGTGGTGCAGGACATCGAAGTGCCGGTCGACCGCCTGGCCGAGTTCCTGGACTTCTTCCACCGTGAGGTCGGCATCGAGCCCGTGTGGGTGTGCCCGCTCAAGCAACGCGACCCGGATGCGATCTGGCCGCTGTACGAATTCGACCCGCAGGTGCTCTACGTGAACGTGGGCTTCTGGTCGACCGTGGCACTTCCCGCCGGGGTGAGCCCCGACGAGGGCCGAGTCAACCGCCGTATCGAGGAAATCGTGACCAATCTGGAGGGTCGCAAGTCCTTGTACTCCACCGCGTTCTACGATCGTGAGTCGTTCTTCTCGATCTACGGCGGCAATACCTACGCGGAACTGAAGGCACGTTTCGACCCGGCAGGCAGGCTGCTCGGTCTCTACGAAAAGGTGGTTGAGCGGCGATGAAGCTGGCGGAAGCCTTCTCCCTCATTGTCCCGGCGGAGCGCGGCGTCGGATTCGTGGCCTATGACGGATCAGCCTCGGGCCCGGCTGACGCAGCCGTGACCCTCGAGGTGCGCACGCCGCGCGCTGTCGAGTACATCGCCTCGTCGCCGAATCAGCTCGGCCTGGCGCGCGCGTACGTCGCCGGTGATCTCGAGATTCACGGTGACGCCTATGCAGCACTTCAGCGTCTCTACCCGATGCCGCTCGATCACGTGACGACCGGCGACAAGATCAAGCTCGCCCGCACCTTCGCCGGCAAGGCACTCAAGCGTCCGACTCCGCCGCCGCAGGAGGCCGTGCTCAAAGGCGGCCGTCACAGCAAGCGCCGCGACGCCGAGGCCATTCATCATCACTATGACGTGAGCAACCTGTTCTACTCGTGGGTGCTCGGGCCGTCGATGGCCTACACCTGTGCCGTGTTCCCCGATGCCGAGGCATCGCTCGAGACCGCCCAGTACAACAAGTTCGATCTCGTCTGCCGCAAGCTCGGCCTGCAGCCGGGCATGACCTTGCTCGACATCGGCTGCGGCTGGGGCGGCATGGTCATGCACGCCGCCGAGCACTACGGGGTTAAGG
>JBJSWO010000091.1:0-45420 GCA_046085905.1 Actinomycetes bacterium
CCACCCCGGTCGCGGCTGCCTGCTACTACGGGGCTGCCAGAGCGGATACCAGTTGCACCATCTTCCTCGAGATCAACGATCTCGTGGTCGATCCGATCGCCCTCGCCGCCAATGAGTCGCTCACGGTGGTAGCCGCGTATCCGGCATCTGCATTCACCAACGTGCCTGAGCCCACTATCGAGCCACCGTTCGTGATCCCGGGCTTCGCGTGGCTCATCAGCTTGGTGCTCATGCTCATCGCTCTTGTCGCGCCGATCGCATTCGTGCTCGCCAACAGACGGCAACTGCGAAGCAGGGCACTCGATGGCTCGCCCGTGCAGTTCGAGCCGCCCGACTCCGTTCGACCTGCACAACTACAAGCAGCGCTTGACGGCGAGGTCGATGCACGCGGAGCGGTCGCCACTCTGCTCGACCTGACAGCCCGCGGCTTTCTCACCCTGTCGACCGAGGAGGGCGGGCTCCTCGGGCAGGATTCGATCACTGTCACGCGGACTGAGAAGGATCCTGGCTCGTTGACGCAATGGGAGGCAAACTTCATCTCCGGCGTGCTGGGCAGCGAAAACGCGAAGACCATCGCCGGCTACGACGCAACGCTTGCCGCTGCCCTTGAGGAGACCTCGGCTGTTCTGGTGGCGGAAGCCGAGAGCACCGGGCGACGCAGTATGACGCGCAACCATGGCTTGCGAGCAGCCCTGATCGGTATCGGCACCTTCGGGTTCGGGCTCGGCCTGCTGGCCCTCTTCGTGATGCCGCAGGGTTCGGGCGTGCTCGCCCTGATTCCTGGCGTGATCCTGCTCATCTCGTGCCTGATTGCCTCGCGACTGGTTCCGGCTCGCGAGTCCGCCGAGTCCGCGACCTTCCAGAGCAAGGCCAAGGGATTCCGGAAACTCCTGGACACGGATGCGGCCGAGGCACGGCGCGAGTTCGCCCAGCGCAGCGGGCTGCAGCCATTCGCGATCTTCGCCACCATGCTCCCGTATGCGGTCATCTTCGATCTCGCTGAATCTTGGACTCAGGCCTTCCCCGAGATCTCCGCTGAGCAACTCAATGGCGCCGGCTTCTACTTCGGCTCCACGTGGGCCATGTACGCGTTCATCAACAGCGCTGAGGCATCCGTGTTGATGGCCTCCACTGAACCCAGTCGTGACTCAGGATCCGGATTCAGTGGCGGCTTCTCCGGCGGTGGTGGCGGTGGTGGCGGAGGAGGCAGTTGGTGAGCGGGATACTCGTGATCGCGGAAGGGAGAATCCATGCTGATCGGCGTTGACTGGGGCGGCACCAAGATCGAGGTCGTCGCACTCGAGCCGGACGGCACGGAGCTACTGCGCATCCGGCGGGACACCCCGCGCGGTGATTACGACGGCTGCCTGCGCACAGTGCGCGAGCTCATCGACGAGGCCGAAGCGGCAACCGGGCAGACAGGGTCCATCGGCATCGGCATTCCGGGTTCCCTCGAGCCGATCAGCCGACTGGGCAAGGGAGGCAGCTCCACCTGGATCAACGGTCAGCCAGTGGAAGCCGATCTGCAACGGGTGATCAAACGCCCGATTCGCGTGGTCAATGACGCGGATTGCTTCGCTGCCTCAGAGGCTGTCGATGGTGCAGGAGTGGGCTACAACGTCGTCTTCGGAGTGATCATCGCAAGCGGCACCGGTGCCGGTGTTGCGATCAACGGTCGCGCGCACCATGGCCCGAATAACAGTGCCGGTGACTGGGGCCACAATCCACTGCCCCTCGCGCATCCCGATGAGCTGCCGGGCGATCCCTGCTACTGCGGCAAGAGCGGCTGCATCGAGACCTGGCTCTCCGGCTACAGCTTCACGCGTGATTTCATCCGACACGGCGGAGCCGACATCAAGCCGGCCGAGATCATGGAGCTCAAGCGCGCCGGTGACCCACTCGCAATCGCGAACTACGAGCGCTGGATTGACCGAGTGGGCCGCGGCCTCTCCGTCGTGGTCAACACCCTCGACCCGGATGTCTTCGTCATGGGTGGCGGCATGAGCAACATCGACGAGCTCTACGACGACCTGCCGGCAAAGGTCGGTCAGTACACGTTCTCCCCCGTCTTCCACACGCCTATCGTGCGCTCGGTGCATGGTGACTCCAGTGGGGTGCGCGGTGCCGCCTGGCTCTGGCGCGACTGAACGGTCACGGGCCCGCGTAGGCTGAGGGCATGGCACTGACCCAGCAGGACATCGACGATCGCTTCGAATTCGGCAAGGCCCTCATCGCCGAGGCCGGTGCGCTGGCAATGACGTACTTCGACTCCCTCGACTCCCTCGACATCAAGAGCAAGGGCCCGCAGGATTTTGTCAGCGAGGCTGACTACAACACCGAGGTGCTGATCAAGGATGCGATTAAGGCGCGCTTCCCCGACGATGCCTTCTTCGGCGAGGAGACCGGGCCGACCGGCATCGACGGGGCCGAGGGAATCTGGGTCGTCGATCCGATTGACGGCACCCAGCCGTTCCTGATGGGGATGACCAGCTGGTGCGTGTCGATCGCCTTCATTCGTGGCGAGGAGATGCTGATCGGCCTGGTCTACAGCCCCGCCGGAAACGAGTTCTTCGCCGCGCAGAGGGGCAAGGGCGCAACCCTGAACGGCAAGACGATCCGCGTGCGCGACGCCCACACGCTGAATGACGGAATCGTCAGCGTGGGCTACTCGACTCGTACCGCGCCGCATCAGCTGATTCACATGATGACTGGCCTTCTGGAGAACGGCGGCATGTATCACCGCAACGGTTCCGGGGCCCTCGGCGTCTGCTACGTCGGCAGCGGTGCGCTCATCGGCTACATCGAGCACCACATCAACGCCTGGGACTGCCTGGCAGCGCTGCTCATCGTGCAGGAGGCCGGCGGCCGCACGAATGACTTCATCGCAGAGAACGGCCTCCATGATGGTGGCAACATCTGCGCCGCGGTCCCGGCGCTCTACGACCAGCTTCGTGACTTCATCCCTACCTCGGCCCCGCGCACGCGTTGAATCGCGAGCGAGATCGACTCGGTCGCCCGGTCGGAGCCGGCTCCCCCGACGCCATGCCGGGCATCGTGGAGCGCACCGACATCGACTCGAGTACTGCCTGGCGCGAGGCCCTCGACTACCTGGGGCGCGACATGCCGTTCCACGCGCATGAGACCTTCGAGCTGCGCTGGCGCTGCTGCCCTGATTCCGAGCGGGCGCTATGGAAGGCGCTTACACGCTGGGCAGCAGCCGTGACCCACGCGGAACGGGGAAACACGAGAGGAGCATCGTCCATCGCCCGCGAGACGATGCTCGAACTCGTCACGGCCGCACCAGCGCCGCTGGACCGCGATGAGCTCGACGGGGTGCTCGCCTCATTGGCGATGCTGGCTCGGCTGCAATAGTCAGGAAGCCCGTGCCGCGGTAGCGCCGTGCTCAGCGGCGAGGGCCTCCCAGTTCACGCGGCTCTGGCGCCACGCGAAGATTCCGAGCTTCACCAGTTCCTCCACGACGCGCGCTAGGAAGATCCCGATCGCCAGGAGCGGTGTCGACAGGCCGAGGAACAGCGCCAGAGGAAGCCCCACCACGAAAGTGCTGAAGACATCACCGAAGATCACGCCCCTCACGTCGTTGCCGCTCGGGAGCACGCCCGCCCCGACGATCATGTTGCGCACCTTTATCGCCTGGATGATGCCGTTGATCACGATGCCGATCGCAGCGATGCGGATCACCTCACTACTGACCTCGGTGAAGAGAAAGGGAACTGCCAACGCCGAGAGTGCATAGAGCAGGCCGAAGGCCAGACCCGTGGCCACTCCGGCCTTGCTGATGCGGCGAATCCAGGCCCGAGCTGCCAGGGCATCCCCCTCACCCAGCGACTTGCCGATGAGAGCCGTCGCGGCTGACATCAGTCCGATGCTCCCGACGATGAAGATCCCCTCCAGGGTCGCCACGATCTGCGCTGCGGCCAGGGAGTCCGTTCCCAGCCTCTGGAAGATCACGTTGTACAGGAAGATGCCGAGGGTCCAGAAGAGCTCGGTGATACCCAAGGGGATCGCGAGAATGATGAGCGGCTTCACGATGGTTCTCACCGCATGCTGATGACGCGGCATATGCCAGGAAACGAGATCAAGACGGCCGTACGCGAGGTAACCGAGTACCGCCAGCTTCAGGACATTCGCCGTCAACACCGCAACTCCTGCGCCCATGACGCCGAGTCGTGGCAGGGGTCCGATTCCATAGACCAATGAGAAGGCGATCAGGCTGTCGAGTATCACCGTGACTGCCGTGACATACATCGGAACCTTGGCGAAGCCCGTGGATCGCATGACACCGCTGAGGACGGCAGCGATGATTCCGGGAATCAGTGCAACGAGGGATAGGCGAAAGTACGAAGAGCCCTCCGCCGCGACTTCTGCGGAGGCACCCGTCAGGATCAAGGCCTGCGTCGTCCACAGGAATCCCGCGATCGCGAAGGGTGCGGCGATGGCGATGGCGAGTGAGATCGCCGTGGAGACCGTGGCATTCATGTCGCCTTGCCGACCGGAGCCAAATGCGCGAGCGGCAAGGATCGCAGTCGAGGCGCCCAGCGCACCGACAGTGACGAACAGGATGAAGCCGAGACTGTTCGCGAATCCGACGGCCGCGATGGCCACGGCACCCAGCCCGCCCACGATGATCTGATTGATGAAGTTCATCCCCAGCATGATCACGAACTCGAGGCTCACGGGCACCGCGATGCGCGCGATCTCCCGTCGTGGTGTCATCACACCAGGCTACGTGAGCGCGGTACCGCTAGCGCACGCGGTAACTGGCCACTGTCTCAAGCGGCAGGTAACGACCCTTGGCAGGCGCAGTCACGCTGACCTTCACTGACACGGGTGCTGTCACGGTGACTGACACACTTCCGTTTCTGCGGCTCACCTGGCAGTACACGAGATCGCCAGTGAGTCTTGCACGCACGAGCGGGGTGCATGCGACCGAGACCCTGGCGATCTGCTTGGCATTCGTGATCACGGGCTTGGAGATGAGCACGGTCGTGCCGGGCTTCAATGCAGTCGGCAGGACGAGACCCGGAGCAGTCTGCTCATCGCCGATGACGACGGGTACGACAACCGCCTGACTGATGCCCTCGCGGTCGGTGATGATCACCGTGACCTCATCCTTGCCAACGAAACCATCGTTCGGCGTGTAGATCACCTCGCCGTTGGTGACCACGGCATCGCCATTGGTCGGCTTCTCAACATCGGTGATCACCGAGTCAGTCGGGATGTTCGGGATATCGGGCACGGTGATCGGGGTCGGCTGGTCAAAGGGCACCACGAGCGGATCGACGACATCGGCGATGACTGTCGCGGTCGGCGACGGCGATGCGGACGCGGATACCTGTCCGGCATCAGCCGAGGTAGCGCTCGCGGCGCCGCTGGCCGAGGCCGAGGAAGTCGCGCTCGAGGATGCCGATCCTGATGCACTGCTGCTCGGTGACGCACTCGCCGAGCCTGATGCACTCGCCGATGAGGAGCCCGATGCGGTGGGAGATGCCGAGTTGCAGCTCGACCCCGACGCACTCGCCGACGCACTCGCCGAGGCCGATGCATTCGAGGTCGCCGCTGCGGCGGCGGGGATCTCGCAATCGTTATCGAGGATCGCTCCGCCGGTCGGCCAGTTCAGTCCAGCGTAGCCCGGGAATGGCGGAATGATGTCGCCCCAGCCCTTCTCGGGGTACAGGCCGCCGGCGTGACCGTCGTGACCAGTGATGACGGCATCCTGCGAGATGGTGATGCGCACGTAGGGGTTCTGCTTGCTCGAGGTGCGATGACAGATCACGACCTTGCCCACGGGCGCAGAGGGAATGCTCGGTGCGGGGGTCGCGGTCGGGCTGGCCGAGGGCACGACGGAAGCCGAGGATGAGGACGAAGCCGGTGCCGGCTTCGCGAGATCAGTGGCGATCCAAAGTGCGTACTGCGGGAAACCAGACAGCTTCTTCTGCGTCAGGGTGATCGTCTTGAGGTCGCCACTCGGCGTGAACCACGCAGATGCGCCTTGCGTATCAGTGCCTGAGCCCATGAGAGTCTCGGTCTTCGGATCCCACGTCGGAACGTCAGTCTGGCCCGTGGCTGTGTTGAAGGACTCGACGAAGAACTCATTCATATTGAGTTTGCGGCCTGCAGAATCCTGCGCCGTGACCGTGACGTTCTCGGCGTCGACATCTCCGAGAGCCATTCCCCAGGTGCCCGCGATCGGTGCAGAGTCAAAGGTAAGCGTGACACTTCCGGTGGTCTGGCCAGAGGCCACCGCGGTGAGCAAGTAGGTGGAGCCACGCGAGGATCCATACTGAAGGCCGAAGGGGGAGGTACCAATCAGCGTCTGACTCTTGGCCACCGTCTGCGTGCTGTCGATTGAGGTGAACGAGGCGTTCGGGAAGTTAGTTCCGGGGAAGCTGACCTCTCCGCTGCCACCACTGGCTGTCCAGACGCCGTACACACCTGTGCCCGAGACGGCCTGCGAGACCGAGGGCAGGATGAAGGCCCCGGCGGTGACCAAAGCAAGGGACGTTACGGCAATGACAGTGCGGCGCATGGACCAAGCCTAGGCGCGGCCGGCCCCGCTTCCCTGCCGAAGGTTGTCCCTCGAAGACGGGTCACGCTACAGACGTCGCGATGCGATTGCGCCCGGCGTCCTTGGCTGCGTACAGGGCCTTGTCGGCACGCGCGAGGGCCAGATCCAGGGTCTCCCCGACCGGCCAGCCCGTCAGCCCGATCGAGAAGGCGGAGGGGACTAGCCCTGCTCCCGTCGAGATGGGTCGCTCGACCACCTTGCGGTGCACTCGGGTCAGCACTGCCTCGGCTTGGTCCTGCGGTAGGTCGAGGACAACGAGGAACTCGTCGCCACCCCATCGCCCGACGAGGTCTGACTTCGAGATATTGCTCAGCAGTCGGCCTCCGATCGCCTGGATGTACTCGTCGCCGGCCACGTGACCGAGATCGTCGTTGACCTTCTTGAGGTTGTCGCAGTCCACGATCGCGAGGGTCCGCTCGGCAGGACCTTTGGCGTCGAGTTGCTCCAGGAGTCCGCGGCGATTCAGCAGTCCGGTGAGGAAATCCGTGCTGGCCTGTGTCTTGATCAACTCGGCCTGCGAGGCGCGGGTGAGGGCGTTGACGAGCTCGGCTTCGCGCCGGGTGCGCAGCATCGAGGCGAGAACCGCAATGATGCCCACACCCGCGATGATGAACAGCCGCACGGTCTGGGCCGGCACGTTTCCGTCGACGGCCAGTTGACCGAAACCGAAGGCACTCAGCCAGGCGATGACGCCCACGGCAGCGGTCATCAGCGGTCGAGCGAAGATCGCCGAGAACATCGGCACGACGGCGAGCACGCCTACATACGCGGTCTTGGGGCTTTCGATGACGTCGGCTCCGAGGATCAGCACGATGAAGAGCAAGGGCACGATGAATCCGAGCAGCCATCGCATTCCAGCGCCCGCAGTGATCCGCGAGCCTGACTTAGGCCGATCCCCCTGTGCATTCATGCCTGGAGTATCGGCGGAAATGCGACGGAAGGGCCGGTTGGTCCAGAAATGTTCTGACCAGTTCCCAGGGAGTGATCACACATAAATGTGGGTCATGTCGTGATACCTGGGCCCGGCCACGGACTCAGGGCCGAAGAGTGCCTCCAGGCGAGCTCTGTCATCAGCAGTCAGCTCGATATCCGAGGCCGCGAGGTTCTCCTCGAGATAGGACACCTTCTTGGTTCCGGGAATGGGCACGATGAAATCGCCCTGAGCGAGCACCCAGGCGAGTGCTAGCTGAGTGGCCCGGACACCCTTCTCCGCGGCGAGTTGCTCCACCCCGCGCACCAGTGCGAGATTTCGCTCGAGATTCTCGCCCTGGAAGCGCGGGTTTCCGCGCCGGTAGTCATTCTCCGGCAGCTGATCGAGGCTGGTGATCTCGCCCGACAGGAAGCCACGCGCGAGGGGTGAGAACGGCACGAAACCGATCGACAGCTCCCGGGCGATATCCAGGACTCCGTTGCGCTCGACATCGCGGGTCCAGAGTGAGTACTCGCTCTGGATTGCGGTGACCGGGTGAATGGCGTGGGCTCGACGAATGGTGTCGGGGGCGGCCTCCGAGATTCCGAGGGTTCGCACCTTGCCGGCGTCGACGAGTTCTTTCATCGCCCCCCAGGTCTCCTCGATCGGCACGTTGAGATCGACTCGATGTTGGTAGTAGAGGTCGATGTAGTCGGAATTGAGGCGCCGGAGCGAGGCATCGCACGCGGCATGCACGTATTCGGGACGACCGTTGATGCGGATCTTTCCCTCGGGGGTAACTTCATGGCCGAACTTCGTGGCAATCACTATCCCCGACCGCGCGGAGCCGAGCTCAGCTCCGAGAAGTTCCTCGTTGAGGTACGGCCCATAGATGTCAGCCGTATCGAAGAAGGTCACGCCAAGGTCCAGCGCCCGATGCAGTGTTGCCCGAGACTGCTCATCGTCACGAACGCCGTAGTTGCCACTCATGCCCATGCAGCCGAGACCCTGCTCGGAGACGATCAGTGACGTGCCAAGGGCTCTGCTGCGCATGTGCTTCCTGCCGACGTGGGGCCTCCCAGTGTAGGGAGGCCCCACATCGTGAGACCGGAGTTCGAGCTAGACGGTTGCCTCGACAGGGGCGGAAGTGCGAATCAGGTGATCGAATGCGCTCAGCGCCGCCGTCGCGCCCGCACCGAGTGCGATCACGATCTGCTTGAACGGCACCGTGGTGCAGTCACCTGCGGCGAAGACACCCGTCATTGACGTGCGTCCGTGATCATCGATGATCACCTCTCCTCGCGGCGACAGCTCGATTGAGCCTTCCAGCCATTCGGTGTTCGGCAGCAGGCCGATCTGGACGAAGATGCCGTCGAGCGCGAGTTCGTGAGACGTGTCATCCGTGCGATCGATGTAGGACAGGCCTGTCACCTTCGAGCCATCCCCACGTACCTCAGTCGAGAGAGCGCTGACGATGATGTCGACGTTCGGAAGGCTGCGCAGCTTGCGCTGGAGCACTTCGTCGGCACGGAGCTGGCTATCGAACTCAATGAGAGTCACGTGCGCCACGACCCCGGCGAGATCGATGGCCGCCTCGACTCCGGAGTTTCCGCCACCGATCACGGCAACGCGCTTGCCCTTGAACAGCGGGCCATCGCAGTGCGGGCAGTAGGTGACTCCCTTGTTGCGGTACTCCTGCTCACCCGGAACATTCATCGACCGCCAGCGGGCCCCAGTCGAGAGCACGACGGACTTCGACTTCACGGTGGCGCCGCTCTCGAGGAGCACCTCGATCAGGCCATCATTGCCAGCGGAGGTGATGCGGGCCGCCTTCTGGGTGTTCATGAGGTCGACGTCGTACTCCAGCACATGCTGCTCGAGTGCGGTGGCCAGTTTCGGGCCCTCGGTGTGCTGGATTGAGATGAAGTTCTCAATACCCATGGTGTCGAGCACCTGCCCGCCGAATCGCTCGGATACCACTCCGGTGCGGATTCCCTTGCGGGCGGCGTAAATCGCTGCTGCCGCTCCGGCTGGTCCGCCACCGACGACGAGCACCTCGAAGGGTTCCTTCTCGGCGATTCGCGCCGCGGCGCGATCAGCAGCACCGGTGTCGACCTTGGCGAGAATCTCCTCCAGGCTCATCCGACCCGAGGCAAAAGGCTCACCGTTGAGGAAGACCGCGGGAACCGCGAGCACCTGTCGTGCCTCGACTTCGTTCTGGAAGAGCGCGCCGTCAATGGCCACGTGCGTGATGCGGGGATTGACCACGCTCATCAGATTGAGGGCCTGCACCACGTCGGGGCAGTTCTGGCAGGTGAGGGAGAAGTAGGTCTCGAAGTGAAACTCACCGTCGAGATTGCGCACCTGGTCGAGGGTCTCGTCAGAGGCGGTGGAGGGGTGGCCGCCCACCTGCAGCAGGGCGAGGATGAACGAGGTGAACTCGTGACCCATCGGAATGCCGGCGAAGCGCACGGAGATGTCGGTGCCGGTACGGGTAATCGCAAAGGACGGCCGACGTTCGTTGTCGGCGCTGGTCACGGTGATGTTGTCGGAGAGAGCGGCCACTTCGTCGAGCAGGCCGGCGAGCTCTGCCGACTTCGGGCTGTCATCGAGTGAGGCGACCAGCTCGATCGGGAAGACAACCTTCTCGAGGTGGCCCTTCAACTGCGAGGTTATGGCTGCGTCAAGCATGGCTACTCCAAGTGTGTGTGCGAGGTCTCTGAGGTGGATGGGGTCCGGGCCGAGGCCCGGACCCCCACCACGAGGGTCGAACTAGATCTTGCCGACGAGATCGATCGACGGCGCGAGGGTGCTTTCGCCCTCTTCCCACTTGGCCGGGCAGACCTCGCCCGGGTGGTTTCGCACGTACTGAGCGGCCTTGATCTTGCGCAGCAGCTCGGCTGCGTTGCGACCGACGCCCTCCGGGGTGATCTCCAGGTACTGGATGATGCCGTCGGGATCGACGAGGAAGGTGCCTCGATCGGCAAGGCCTGCGCCCGGGCGCATGTTCTCGAAGTTGTTCGTGATGGTGCCGCTGGGATCACCGATCATGAAGTAGCCGATCTTGCCGATCGTGTCGGATGCGGTTGCCCATGCCTTGTGCACGTGATGGGTGTCAGTCGAGACGCTGTAGATCTCGACGCCAAGCTTCTGGAACTCGGGGTAGAGGTCAGCCATGTCGCCGAGCTCGGTCGGGCAGACGAAGGTGAAGTCGGCGGGGTAGAAGAAGAAGACGCTCCACTTGCCGCGGACATCCTGATCGGTGACCGTGACGTAATCCTTCTCGCCCTTGCGGTAGGCGACGGCCTGGAAGGGCTTGATCTCGGTGTTGATGATCGACATGCGATAACTCCTCGTGGTGTGTGCACCAGGTGGTGCAACCTCCACGTTAGGAAGGACTGCTTCATAGCGCAAATCATTCGCAACTAATGTTGCAATTGGCTATGCCTATCGGTTTCGGCGCGCATCAGTTGACCCGAGGTGAGCGGTCACGCCAGAACCCGCGAGGGCGTCTCCGGGCTCGGGTCACTCGAGGAGGGGACGCGCACGTCAAGCACCCCTATGGGGCGGTGATCCATGTCACAGCCTTCCCACGAGACAACGTTGTCTATGTCACGCCGCATTTCAGGGCAATTCGGGCTGCCCTCAGCCGGTCTCGGGCGTGTCGCACGCACCCTCATTTTGCGGAAAGTTGTTGCGCTGCATAGCCTTTTTTCGCCCCTCAAGGGTGCGTGATCCCCGCTTCGGCGGATCACCTGCACGGTTCGGTGCGCGGCGTGAGAGTCGTCGGCATGCGTGCGGGGGTTGGTAGCGAGACCGGGTGGAAAGAGACCCGGGATCGCAGGGATCTGGATCACGGCGGCAGGCCGGCTGGCCTGCCCGAACGAGGACTCGTGAGACCTTTTCGGATTTCCCGGCGCCGGCTAGCGCTCGGAGCCAGCACCGTCGCACTGGTCGGAATCGGCGCAGCCGCGTGGTCAGCCACCTCCTGGGCTGCCGAGCTTCCCGAGACCACGGCCGCCATCACCGTCACCACGTCAGCGGCCATCCCGCAGGCAGTGCCCACCGCTCGGCAGATCGCTATGCAGCAGCAGGCTATCCGGCAGGCGCAGTTCGCGTACTTCACGACCGAGTCGCCCCAGACTCGCGATCTGAAGGGCTACGAACCGAGCCTCTACCGCGGCAAGTACTTCCGCTCCTCGGTCGAGAAGCGCCGCAAGTGCATCGTGATCCGCGAGAGCGAGGGTCGCTACAACGCCGTCAATCCCACGCGCAAGTACCGCGGCGCGTACCAGGTCTCCCCCGAGCTGGCCCGGGGCGTGACCTGGATGATGCTCAAGGAGCACAAGGCCCTGCTGGGTGAGGAACGTGCCAAGCGGATCCTCGAGAAGCTGCGGAAGTCTCCGATGAACACGTGGCCTCGCTACTGGCAGGACGCAGCCTTCAGCACGATTCACAACTGGGAGCGCACGGGCGGTGGTGCAGCGCACTGGGCCGGCGGTCGCTGGCACTGCTGACGAATTCCTGCTTTCTCGGGTGTCGGCAGGCTAGCCTTGGCGAGGCCTAACTGGGGAGAGACATGACTCGCATTACTCGCACGCTCACCGTCGCCGTCGCCGCCGCTGCGGTGGCCTTTGCCGGAGCCGGCACCGCTCTGGCGGCAGGCACGCTCTCGGCTACGCCGACCACCATCGCCGGCGCGACCCTCGACGTCACGGTTCCGACCGCATCCTCCCCGAAGGGTGTCTCTCCTGACGTCTACTTCGATGACGCGACGGGCACGTACTACCTCTACACGACGAGCATGCCCGCCGGCGTCTACACCAGCACTGACGGCACCAACTGGAGCCCCGTCGCCGGCGCGACCATGCCCGGCGGATTCGACTGGTCGGTCGTGAAGATGGGCCCGAACAACTACCGCCTCTACTACTCCTCGATCAACCCGAATGCCTCACCCCAGGTGAACTGCACCAAGCAGCGCAAGGAGTTCAGGTACGCGACCTCAACGGATCTCGTGCACTGGACCACCCAGTCAGGAGTTCTGCTCGATGACATTGGTTGCGGCGTGCCGCATGTGCTCAAGAAGGCTGATGGCGGATACCTGCTCTACTGGAACACCATCACCACCAAGCACGGCATGCATATTGCTACCTCGCCCGACGGCCTGACCTGGACGAAGATCCCGGGTGTCATTCTCGATGACCCGGAGCTCGTGGATCCCGCCCCGCTGCAGATGCCCGATGGCACCTTCCTGATGATCTCGTCCACGTCAGGCGGCCCCGGTCGCGCCCAGGAATTGCGCATCCTGAGCTCCACCGACGGCATCAACTGGAATCTGCGCAACAAGGCGCTCTATGCCCCGAGTGGTATCAGCGTTCTCGATCCCTCACTCAAGCTGATCGGTGATCAACTGCGCGTGTGGTTCGGCTACGCGCCCGGCATGGATCACAACAACTCGCACATCGCGAGCGGTCTGCTGAACCTGAAGGCCGGAACGGTCGACAACGCGACTTCCTCCACGAGTTCCTCCTCCAAGATCAAGCCGTGCAAGAAGGCCGGCTCGAAGATGAAGGCGGGCTCGAAGGTTGCTGTCTGCACCAAGGTCAAGGGCAAGCTGATCTGGGTACTGCGCTAGCTGACGCTGAATCGAGTTATCGTTCGTGGCTGCGTGAGGACGGAGCCCTACTCGACTTCGATCACCGGCTCGGGACGACCGATGTAGTAGCCCTGGCCCATGTGCACGCCGCATTCGCGCAGGATCTCCAGCTGGCGGAGATCCTCGATCCCCTCGGCTACGACCTCGCCGCCGAGAATCGCGGCCATGGCACACACGGCCTTGATGAGTCCCTGTACCCGCTCCTGCTCGACATCATCGATGAAACTCTTGTCGAGCTTGAGAATGTCGAAGGGAAGATCCTTCAGCAGCCCGAGGCTGGATGCCCCGACTCCGAAGTCGTCGATCGCCACCGCGAACCCGGCCTCGTGGAGTCCACGCATGACCTCGACCGTGCGGGAGACATCGGCGGTCACGGCGGTCTCGGTGATCTCGATGACCAGTTGCTCGCGCGCAACCCCGTACCGCTCGATGGCCTCGAGGAGCAATTGCAGAACGTCGAACCCCGAGGCAAATGTGTGCGGGCTCAGGTTGATCCCGACGCGTGGAATGCCTCGCGTGACAAGACCGGCGAGGTCGGCGCAGGCACGATCGATCACCCAGCGGTCAACCAGTGCGGCGAGGCCGAGCTTCTCGATGGCCGGAATGAACTCACCTGCCGGGACAAACCCTCGCTCGGGATGCCGCCAGCGGATCAGCGACTCCGCCCCGACGAGTTCCATGGTCGCGAGATCCTTGATCGGCTGGTAGAACAGCTCGAACTCTCCCGCCTCCAGGGCTGGCTGCAGGCGCGCCTCGATATCCGACCTCACGCTGGCCCGGGTGCGCAATGCCTCATCGCACACGACATCGGTGAAGGACACGATCGCCTGACCCAGGGCAGTGAACGCATCGCCGAGCAAGGCCTCGATGTTCTCCGCGGCGCGGGCGGGACCCTGAGCTGCCCCCATCACATAACGCAGCATCATGACCTGCTGGTCCACGGGACGACTCAGGTCGAGTCGGCTGCGAATCCGGGTGAAGACCTCGGCAGGATCCTGCCCCTGGGCCACCACCGCGAAGGTGGCACCACGCACTCGCTCGACGTAGGTCTCGCCGAAGAGCTCTCGCAGCTCGGCTAGAACTTCCTCGATCAAGTCGTCACCCGCCCGAAAGCCGAACTCGCTGTTGACGCGTTCGAGTACCAGGAGCTTGACCAGCACCACCGATGCGCTGCAGCTATCCCCTTCCAATCGAATGCGACGCGCGAGCTTGCCGGCCGCAGCCTCCCAGCCTCGATAGCCGGAGACTGCCTCGTGAGACGTACCGGAATCACCGCGGCCGGGGAGCGGGCTCGAGATATCGCGATACACCCATGTCTGCTCCACGACGTCGTCCTCAACCAGGCGAGGGAAGTAATCACGTTCGAGCACCCGACCATCGGCCAGGATGCAGACATCGCCCAGGACGGAACGCCGGGCAGACACGATCGCCCGCGTGTGCGACAGCCACCCGACAGGATCCGCGAACATGGGCGCGGAGGCGACTGCCGCCTGATCACAGTCGGCGCCGACCAGCTGCTCGGGGGACAGACCGGGGGCGAAGAGTCGGGTGAATGCCTCGTTGACGTACTTCACGTCGCGGTTCTCGTCCTCGACTAGCACCGCCTCGTGCAGGTTGCTGAAGATGAAGCGCATTCGATCCGGATCAGAGGTCATCGGACTCACCCGCCCGGGTGCGGATCATCGGATTCGCCCAGGAACCGCTGGACCTCGATCTCCCGGACGACCAGGGAGGCCAGCCCCGTGAGGATGTGGCTCTCCCGTGGGGTCAGGGGCGAGCGGGGCTCGAAGTCGATGAGGCAGAGTGCGCCCAATGTGTGCCCGCCGTGCACGAGGGGCGCTCCGGCGTAGTAACGGATGAACGGTTCGCCCACCACCAATGGATTCGTGCGCAGCTGCGGATGCATCAAGGCATTCGGGACCTCGAAGACCTCCGAGCCGAGGATCGTGTAGTTGCAGAAGGCCAGATCGCGGGGTGTCTCGCAGACATCCAGCCCACGGATCACCTTGAACCACTGACGGTCACTGTCGACGAGAGAAATGTTCGCCACCCGCACCTGGAAGATGTCGCGACACATGTCGACGATCGTGTCGAGCACGGGGCTGGCGGGGGTATCGAGGATGCCCAGGGATCGCAGGTACTCGACCCGCGCCTCGTCGTCGATGGCCTTGGGGTATGTCATCGATCTCTCCTCTGTCTTGACAGTTGTATCGGATCGAGTCGGTCGGGAGGTCGCGACGGCACCGGGATGAATACTCGCGAGCGCAAGTCAGCGGATCCGCACCGACTCATTCCCCCACGGGGTGATCGGTGCGGAGGAAGGCGACTGAAAGGCCTCCGGGAGATCCTCGACGATGTGCCAGGTCGCCGCGAGACGCCCCACTCCGACGAACAGGCCGACCTGCAGGCCGAGCTCCACGATCTGCCCCTCCGTGAAGTACTGGCCGAGTTCGGCGTAGAGCGCGTCGTCAATGGCCAGGTGGTTCGTGGCGAAGAGATCCGCATACCTCAGGGCAATGCGCTCGGCGTCACTGAGATCCTCGGCCTCATAGGGCTTCTCCAGTGAGCACACGAGCTCCTCGCTGAAGCCGTCGGCGAAGGCATCCTCGTAGCGAATGGCCATGCAACTGCGGCACTGGTTGTGAAAGGCGATGCGAAGCCGGACGAGTTCGACGAGTCGACGCGGCAATTCGCCCTTCTTGAGCGCGCGCGTGTAGGCGATGAGCGGTTCCGCGAGATCCGGTCGGTGCCCGAGAATCGAGGACACCGCGAGTTCGAGTGAGGATTTCTCATCGGCAGCGATCAACTCGGCCATGTGTGGGTCGAGCTCGTCAACCTCAAGCCTGCGCAGTCGAGCCATGACTCCTCCTCTTGTAGGCCTCCAGTATCGGTCATCGGCCGTTCCTCCGCGGGGTGATCAGCCGGAGTCACCGTCCGCTCTACGCCTTGGCTCTGTAGCGGTGTGACTAGAGCACGACATAATCGGGAAGCTTCGGCTCCTGACCGTCACCGGATGAGCGTCCCCGCAGGCCGCGGTAGGCCCACGGAGTGACGTCCTGGATGAGCCACCGGGCGTCTTCCGCACGAGAGGCAAGCCAGCCCCTCGCCTCGTGCCGCGCATGCGGATCCTCGACAAGATCCGCAAAGCTCGTCGGTTTGCCGACCCCGGTCAGGACGGCTGCCGCGACGAGTGCGTGCCCGTCTCGGCTCAAGTGCAGGCGATCGGGTGCCCACATTCGATCCTCGTAGAGGCGCGGCAGTCCCCACAGATCGACCAGGGTCGCGCCTAGCTGCGATGCGCTCCTGCGGATGCACTCGTTGTAGGCATGCGCGCGCTCACCCGGGCCCCCGGTCATCGGGATTCGCTTGCGCGGGTCGAACCCGGCGAACACGATCACCTGATCATTCAGGTCGCTGATGCGTCCGAGCATCTGATGGAACCGGTGCCCGAGCTCTGCCGGACTCGCCTTCGTGCGAATGATGTCGTTGGCACCGGCTCCCACTGAGACGAGCGCGGGCTTGAGCCTCTCGAGCTGAGGTACCTGGTGATCGGCGACGTCATCGAGCTTGCGTCCGCGAACGGCAAGATTGGCGTAACGGAACTTCGGAACATCACGAGCGAGCTCCTCGGCCACGATGTCGGCCCAGCCGCGCAGGGAGCCATCTGGTCGGACATCCCACAAGCCCTCGGTGAAACTGTCACCGAGTGCCACGAAGGCGTCCACACTCACCCTGGTCATCGTGCCCCCGCGGTCGTTCCGTGCCTGAACGGGAATGAATCTACCCGAGCTCACAGGGCGCGGACGATGTCCTCGACACGATCCTTGGCATCGCCGAACAGCATGGCCGAGTTCTCGTTGAAGAAGAGCGGGTTCTGCACGCCCGCATAGCCGGAGGCCATGGAGCGCTTGAACACGATCACGTCGTTGGCGTTCCAGACCCGAAGCACCGGCATGCCGGCGATGGGGCTGCCCGGATCCGTCTCGGCTGCCGGGTTCACCGTGTCGTTCGCGCCGATGACCAGCACCACGTCGGTGTCGGAGAAGTCGTCGTTGATCTCGTCCATCTCGAGGACGATGTCGTACGGCACCTTCGCCTCGGCGAGGAGCACGTTCATGTGACCGGGCAGGCGACCTGCAACGGGATGTATGCCGAAGCGCACCGTGGTGCCGTTCTCGCGCAGTTTGCGCGTGAGCTCGGCTACCCCGTACTGCGCCTGGGCCACCGCCATGCCGTATCCGGGAGTGATGATGACGGACTTCGCGTTCCGCAGCAGTTCGGCGGTCTCAACCGCTGTCACCTCGCGGTGATCTCCGTAGTCCTTGTCCTCACCGGGGCCTGCCTCGATGCCGAAGCCGCCGGCGATGACGGAGATGAAGGAGCGATTCATCGCCTTGCACATGATGTACGAGAGATAGGCACCCGAGGAGCCCACCAGAGCGCCGGTGACGATCAGCAGGTCATTCTCGAGCAGGAAGCCGGATGCCGCGGCTGCCCAGCCCGAGTAGCTGTTGAGCATTGACACGACCACGGGCATGTCGCCGCCACCGATGGATGCCACGAGGTGCCAGCCGAGGGCGAGCGCGACGATGGTGACCAGGATCAGCAGCCAGAGTGCGGGGCTGATGCAGAACCAGACGGTGAGGGCAACGAACACGACCAGGGCACCGATGTTCAGCGCATTCTTGCCAGGAAGCACCAGCGGGTTTGACTTCATCCTGCCGGAGAGCTTGCCGAAGGCGACGATGGATCCGGTGAAGGTCACCGCGCCGATGAAGACGCCGATGAACACCTCGGCATGGTGAATGCCGAGGGTCCCCTGAGAGGCAAGGAGAGCGATCTCTGCCGGATCTCCCCCGCCCTCGATCTGCAAGTAGCCGTTCCATCCGACCAGCACCGCGGCAAGACCGACGAAGGAGTGCAGCAGCGCGATGAGCTCGGGCATGCCGGTCATCTCCACGACCCGTGCACGCCATAGACCGATGGCACCACCAACCACCATGGCGATACCGATCAGGATCAGGCCGAGTGCCTCGATATTGCGATCGATAGCCAGCGCGATCGTGGCAATGAGGGCAATAGCCATGCCGGCCATGCCGTACGCGTTGCCCGCCTTGGCCGTCTCATGCTTGGACAGGCCCGCGAGCGCGAGGATGAAGAGGAGTGCAGCGATGAGGAAGGCTGCCTGGGCCAGGGATTCGATGGTCATCGGCTCAGCTCCTCGAGAACATCGAGAGCATGCGGCGGGTCACGGCGAATCCGCCGAACACGTTGATGCTGGCCAGGAGGACAGCGATGAAGGCCAGGACAGTGATCGCGGCATTGCCGTGGCCAATCTGGAGAAGCGCACCGACCACGATGATTCCCGAGATCGCATTGGTCACGGACATGAGCGGGGTGTGCAGCGCGTGATGGACACTGCCGATCACGTAGTAGCCGATCACGATGGCCAGTGCAAAGACCGTGAGATGCACGCGCAGGGCTGCGGGCGAGGCAGCCACGAGCAGGAGCAGGATCGCAGCTCCGATCCCCGCGTAGGTGAAGCGGCGTGCGGCGCTCATCGGCTCCTTGACGGGTGACGCCTCGAGGCCGACTCGTTCAGCCATGACCTGCGCGGGGGCCGCAGATACCTGCACAGCAGGAGGTGGCCAGGTGACCTCGCCATCGCGCGCCACGGTGATACCCCGCTGAACGACGTCATCCCAGTCGATGACGAGCACGCCGTCCTTGCCCGGTGTCATGAGCTTGATCAGATTCACGAGATTGGTGCCGAAGAGCTGGGAGGCCTGGGCCGCGAGTCGTCCGGGCAGATCGGTGTAACCGATGATGGTCACGCCATTGGCCGTGACCACGACCTCGCCCTTCACCGTGCCCTCGACGTTTCCGCCGTTCGCAGCGGCCATGTCGACGATCACGCTGCCCCGCTTCATGCTCGCGACCATGTCTGCAGTGATCAGGATCGGTGCTGAACGGCCGGGGATCAGAGCCGTCGTGATGATGATGTCGATATCCGGTACCCACGCCGCATAGAGCGCGGCTGCTCGCTCGTTGTAGTCATCTGACATCTCCTTGGCATAGCCGGTGGACGACACCTCGACTTCGCCGGACGCGACCTCGAGATACTTTCCGCCGAGTGATGCGACCTGGTCGGCTACCTCGGGGCGCGGATCAGTCGCGTAGACGATGGCGCCCATGCCACCGGCGGTGCCGATCGCAGCGAGCCCCGCGACACCAACACCGGCGACGAGAACCTTGGCGGGCGGAACCTTGCCCGCAGCGGTGACCTGTCCGGTGAAGAAGCGTCCGAAGGCGTTTGCCGCCTCGATCACGGCCCGGTATCCGGCGATGTTCGCCATGGAGCTGAGCACGTCGAGCGACTGCGCACGCGAGATGCGGGGCACGGCGTCCATCGCGAGAGCCGTGATGCGCCGGCGGGCAAGATCCGCGACCAGCTCGGGGTTGAGCGCGGGGCTCACGAGCGAGACGACGGTCGCGCCCTCGCGGAGCCGATCGAGCTGAGCGGGAGCTGGTGCATTGATGCCGAAGATGATGTCTGCCGCGGCGGGATCCCCGATCGTGGCCCCGGCAGCCGCATAGGCGTCATCGGAGAATGAGGAGGCCGCGCCCGCGCCGGGCTCGATGACGACCTCGTAGCCCAGGGCGATGAGCTTCTCGACCGTGCCGGGGGTCGCCGAGACGCGGGTCTCGCCGGCAAGAGCCTCGTGAAGGACTCCGATAATCACTCAAGACTCCAGACAGCGCCATGGGGCTGACCAACGCAGCCTTTCGCGGTCAATCTAGTGCCGAGGAGGGTGCCCCGTGACGGCTACGCGGGTGACCTCAGCCACTCCTGCACTTCTCAACTGGACCAGCATCGGCAAGGACCTCGGCGCCTAGGATTTCCTCATGGCGGCCACCAATCCCGATCGCGCGTCCTATTTCCCTGCTATCGAGAAGAAGCACGGGCTTCCCATGTCGTACTGGTTTGACCAGATGAAAGAGATCAAGGACCTCAAGTACCCGGAGCAGATCGCTTACCTTCGAGAGAATCACGGATTCAGCCAGGCACACGCCAACGCCCTCGTGCTGTACTCGCGGGGAAACACGACCAGCCGGAGGTTCGAGACACTCGACGATTACCTCGCTCCATTCGAGAGCCACACCCAGGAGAAGGTGCGCGAGATCTTCGGAGTGCTCACCAAGAAGTTCCCGAGGTCGCGCATCGTCATCGCCTGGAACCAGCCGATGGTCAAGATCGACGACTCCTATGTCTTCGGACTCTCTGTGCAGAGCAAGCACATCCTGATCGCCCCCTGGGGCGACGGAATCATTGATCGATTCCGTCCCCGCCTCGACGGCTACGAGGTGAACAAGAAGACCATCAAGGTTCCCTTCGACTGGAAGGTCGACAGGAAGCTTCTCTGCGACATGGTGTCGGCCCGCTTGAGGGAACTCCCTGCTCCCTAGGGCGCGCCCTGGGCGCGCGGGGTGCTTCCCTCCCATTTCATGTCCGCTCCTGGAGCATGCGCGCCGGCATCGGTAACGTCGGGTGAGATCGAAAGGGGACGCGATGCACGCTCTCGTGGTCGACGATGACGACTTCCTGCGTTTCATGCTGGTCCGGACTCTGACTGACCTCGGATTCGACTCGGTCGATGACGCCTCGACAGCGGCAGACGGACTGAAGTGCGCATCCGTCCGTCGCCCCGATCTCGCTGTGCTCGATCTCGACCTCGGAGCAGGCCCTACCGGAATCGACCTCGCGTATGGGCTCCGCAAGGCCCATCCCTCCATCGCGATCGTGATCCTCTCCTCCTATACCGACCCGCGACTCCTCGGAGCCAACCGCGAGATCCCGGATGGCGGCATCTACCTGTCCAAGCGCGAGGTAGGTGACGTTGGCGTACTCGAGAAGGCCATTCGCGAGGTACTCGAGGCTCCCCGGGGAAAGCGACTCGGCGCACCTACTGCCACCGTCTCGGGCCGACGACTCAGCGATAACCAGGTCGAGGTCATGCGCCTTGTTGCCGAGGGCTTCTCAAATGCGGAGATCGCACGGCGCCGGCACTTGACTGAACCCGCAGTCGAGAAGGCCATTGCCCGACTCATCAAGCAGCTTGACCTGACTCCGGGGCGCGAGGACAACGCCCGCGTGCTCATCACCCAGGCCTATTTCGCACTGATCGGCTCCACCCAGGTGCGTCGTGACTGAGGGTCCGCGACTGCCTACCTGGCAGGAGCGCATCGGAGGACGCTGGGCGATCTCGATTCAAAGTTTCACCATCGGCGCAGTCGTCAACATCGCGATCCTCTCGCTGACCGGTGGGCAGATTGGTGCCGACCAAGTGCAGACGCAGGACATCGGAGCCTGGGCGCTCATCGGCATCGCTGCCGCCCTGATCGTGGGTGCCTATGCACTCGCCGCGGATGCCTCGCTGTTCAAGCACCGGAGACAGCGTCCGGTACCGCCGTCGTGGGCGATCACCTTCCACCTGGGAGTCGGCCTCATCTTCGGACTCGTCATCGTGATCGCCGGGGATCGGCTGATCGAGCCCAGCACGCAAAGCCCGATCGTGAGAATCGCGTGCATCAGCCTGATCGGACTCTGGTGGGGAGTGACATCCTCCTTGGTGCTCGAGGCCCGCGATCGATTCACGAGAGCGCGCGAGGAACTTCTCGAGCGCGCCGTGGATCTCGAGCTTGCCACGATCAGCGAGACCGAGACGGCCATGCGCCTTCGCTCAGCAATCGCTGCGGAGGCGGGGCCCGCTCTCGATGACACCAGGGCGCAGGTCAACCACGTGCTCGATGGCTTCGCCTCGCAGACCCAGGCACTACTGCCGGTCGAGGAGTGGTGGAAGATCTCGCAGTCACTGCGCTCGACTGCCGACACCACCATTCGACCGCTGAGCCACCACCTCTGGGAGGCGACCGAGCGCCAGTACCCGCGCCCCCGCCTCGGACGCGTGCTCACCCGACTGTTCACCTACCAGCGCTTCGCGGTCGTGCCCACGATGGTGATTCTCGCCATCGGCTACCTTCCCGCAGGCGTCTTCCGATTCGGAGTCCTCGGCGGATTCCTGGCCACCGCGGCAATGACCGGCGTGGCAGGAGGAGTACTCGCCCTGGCCAATGCACTGATGCCTCGGTGGCGACGCGGCCACGCAGTGATCATCGTGGGGGCGCTGCTCGCAGCAGAGCTCTACGAGGTGGGGTATCTCGCCCTGCTCTCCGGCTGGTCGAATGCGGGCTACACGCTGGGCCCCGAGGCAGCAGGGGGCATGATCGCCGTCGCCGTCTCCGTGATCCTGCCCGCCGCATACTCATCCTTGAATGTCGAGCGCGAGGAAATCCTCCTGCGCTTTCGAGTTGACACTGACGAGGCCCGCATCAGGCAGATGGCTAATGCACGACAGCTCGCTCACGTCACCAGGCAGGCAGCCCGCGATCTGCACGGCACCGTGCAGACCAGGCTCATCTCGTGCGCGGTTGCCATCGAGCAGGCCTCACGCAGCGGTGACATCGCCCAATTCCGTCATGCACTCGAGACAAGCATCGCCATCCTCGATGCACCGCTGCCGGATCAGTCCGAGGACACCTCGGCCACCATCCGGGACGAGATCTTCCGCATGTGCTCACCCTGGGAGGGGCTCTGCTCTTTCACATGGGACATCGACGACAGGGTGAGCGAGATTCGGGGCCCGGTGGCCATCGCAGCAGGCCGCATCGTCGAGGAGGCCGTGGCCAACGCCTGCCGCCACGGCCTCGCCGAGTCGGTCATGATCCGCGCCTCGTGGGAGGAGGGTCCCGCTATCCGCTTCGTGATCGACGACGACGGTTCCGGCCCGACGGGCGGCACCCCGGGCCTGGGCACAGCCATGCTGGCCGGGATCAGCCGGGGCGACCTGGCGCTGACATCCCGCCCGGAGGGTGGATCTCGCCTCAGCGTCGTGCTCCCCATCGACTGAGCCAGTCGCTGCCTCGACGGGGGGAACACCCCCCGAAAGCCGCTCATGAGTGGAGACACCGTTTCGGGCTCCGTAGGTTTTCACTCAGCCGCTCCACCCGGCACTCACAGACAGGGAGAATGACATGAACCGCTTCCGCTCAGCTGCCACCTCGGCCATCGCCGGGGTCGCCACCGTCGCCGTCACATCGGGCATGCTCCTGGCTGCCGCCCCCGCCGCCTCCGCCGCCGAGTTCTCGATGCCGACACCCGTCGTCGGCTTCACGGCCGCGGACCAGGGCAGCGCCACCTCCAACACCGGCACCTACGTGTGGCTGGGACTGAACGAGTCGCTCCAAGCCACGATCGGTACCACCTTGACCGGCAACGAGGCAGCCATCACCTTCGCCGAGGGTCAGCTGGCCAACGGCTACACCCTCCGCTGGTACTCCTGCCCCACTCGCGGCGCTGCCCTGACCTCGTGCGAGGTCGTGGACTCTCGCGCCGTGGCCCCGGTCGGTAATGCCGGAGGGAATGCCGCGAGCGCGGGAGTGTCGCTCCTGATCTACACGGCCAAGGCAGAGGATGCCGGCCGCTACCTCGCTTACGAGGTCTCGCAGAGGATCTCGACCATCGCAGGCCCGCTGACGCGTACGGCGGTCTCCGATCGCACGAAGGACGTGCAGATCATCAGCAAGCTGGGCACCACCGCACGGCCCACCTGGGGCATCAATGGCGTGGACGCCGGGGAGAAGGCCTCCCTGCTCGTATTCCCCTGGACCCTGCCGACTGGCAGCACTTTCACCGGCCGCGCTCTGAGCGTGTACGCCTGCCCGAATGCGAGCCAGGGCCAGGAGGCAACCGACGGCTGGAGCACCAGCGGCTGCACCACGATCCCCGCAGGCAGCATCACCGGCGGTACGGTTAACGCGAATACCGCCTCCGCCTTCCAGGTTCAGACCACCGAGAGCATGGCCGGCAAGACCCTCGTCGCCCAGGTGCTGCTGACCTCGAAGACCTCGAACGGAACGCCGACCGTCTTCGCGGTCCGCTCTGCCGGCGCCACCCTTCCCGGCGCCGCAGCAACAGCGACCCCTTCTGCCTCTGCCTCTGCCACTGCCACTGCTGAAGCTGCGACCCCGTCGACTGCCGTCGAGGTGAAGCCCGCCACCGCCGTGGTGCCGAAGGTCAAGATAATCGCCGTCAAGAGCTTCACCCGCGGGAAGCCGGCCGCTGTCGCCATCGAGCTGAGCGGGCGTGGCAAGGGCACGGTCGGCACGGGCACGGCAATCGTCGAACTCGTCAAGAGCGCAGCACCCGGAGCCAAGACGGCGCAGCGACTGAAGACCACCGCCATCAAGTCGATGAAGGGCTTCAACAAGCAGACCCTGTCGAAGAAGCTGAAGAAGGGCACCTACTACATCCGCGTGATCTACACCGACAGCCGCTCGAAGGTGCAGGCAGGCGCGCTGAAGAAGATCTCGGTCAGGTAGACCGGGTGGAGGCGGGGGGCAGGTGCGACGCACCTGCCCCCCGTTCGCGTCACACTGCCTTACGCCACGCCGAGAATGACCCGGCCTTCCCGCCGCGGGGGCGCACGAGCCACGGCCAGGGGTGCACCTCCGCCGGGTCGATGCGGGAGGCCAGTCGCTTCCACCCCGGCACGGGAGCGAAGGTCGTCGCCACTCCCCCTCCGCTCAGCACCTCCGCCGGATCACCGCGCCACACCTCGACCGCCCGTCGCTGTGCGAGATCAGCGAGCGTCTCGGCGAGGAACACCAGACGCTTCGCGGACAGGTGCAGATGCGCGAGCAGCCGCTCATCGAAAACGAAGACCACGGGAAGTTCGGGGTGCGCCTCCAGCGCCGGATCCGCATCGCCGAGCGACTCGGCCGTGAGCCATACGTGAGTGACATTCCCGATAGTCATTGGCGAACGCGGCCCTGCGGTCTCCTCGGCGTTCAGATCGTCAAGCACGCCAGGAGGTGCCGGTACGCGCTCGAGATTCGGCTCGCTCGGGTACTCCTGGATCGGACACTCGCGCCTGAGCACGCAGCCGGCACATAGTCCGGGCGCCCGTCGCTCGACCTGCGCTCGGGCGAATCCGTAGGCCTTGCCCGTGCCGGCACCGACTGTCCATTGCCAGCCGAGCCGATTCGCCGCGCGCGAGCCATCCAGCAGGTGCGTGAACAGCATGTCCTCGCCGTCTCGCCAGCCCAGATGATGCCGAACGGACCAGTGAGAGGCAAACCACATGCGAGATTGATTGACCATCCAGCCGTCGTTCTCGAGTTCGTCGAGGACGAACTCGAGGCAGGCCATCCCCTTCGTCCAATCGGCCGCTGGCAGGGGCCCGCGCACCGCGACCCCATACCGAACTGCCGTAGCAGTCCCTGCCGTTCGTGCATAGAGATGTCGCGCGTACTCCTGCCACATCAGTTCGTCACGGAACTTCGCCACATCAGCAGTCGGGCCTCCTGCCACAGCGGCCCAGGCCGTTGGCAGCGAAAGGAGCCCGTGCCGAATATAAGGAGAAAGTCGAGAGGCTCCCCGGCGATGCTCAGGAAACACCTCATTCCGGTCGGCGGCATATCCGGAGACATCGAATGCTGCGAGAGCGGCATCAGCGGCAGACTGACCGCCGCGAATGCTCCGGCTTCCTCGAATTTCGCCATGCGCGAGATCGGCAAGGTGCTCACGGACCCAGGAGACCGCTTCTTCGATCACCGGGGTTGGCAAGCGATAACTCACCCCAAGCTGCCTTCGGCTGACTGGCGCACACGCACAGCATGCTGCACGCCCGATGCCTGCGCACGCGGTGACGGCCGAGCACATGAGGCCTGCAGCCTGATCGGGGGCGGTGACGACCGAAGTGAAGTACTGTCTCGTCACATGCGCATCGGACTTCTCGCCTACGGAGCTATCGGCCACGAGCACAATCGAGCGGTTCAGGCCACCGATGGGCTGACTCTCACCGCGGTGTGCGACACCAGTGCCGAGCGAGTCGCGGCCGCGCTCGAGATTGCCCCGGATGCGGCGACATTCTCCGACGCCATGGAAATGCTCGACTCGGGGCTCATCGATGCAGTCGTGATCTCCACGCCGCCGAATTCGCACTATGACTGGGCCAAGGCAGCCCTCGAGCGCGGGATCCACGTGATCCTCGAGAAGCCCATGGCACTTACTGTCGAGCAGTGCGATGAGCTCATCTGCCTGGCCGACAGCCGCGGTCTTACCCTCGTGGTCTACCAGAACCGCAGGTTCGATCGCGATTTCGTGACCCTGCGCCGGCTCATCCGCGAAGGCGCGATCGGCGAGGTATTCCAGTACGACAGTTTCGTCGGCGGCTACTCGCGCCCGTGCGACTACTGGCACTCCGACGCTGCCGTGTCCGGCGGAGCGATCTTCGACTGGGGTTCGCACTTCCTGGATCAGGTCCTGAATCTCTTCGACAAGCCCATCGACTACGTCACTGGCATCAACCACAAGCGCCACTGGACGCATGTCACCAACGCGGATCACGCAGTCGTCACTGTGATGTTCACCGATGGCACGCAGGCCTTGTTCACGCACTCCGATCTCTCGGCTGCCCGCAAGCCCAAGTTCCACGTGCTCGGCACCACCGGCGCCATCGTCGGCGAGTGGGATGAGACCGCTGCACCTGCTGTCGCTGATCTGCCCGCTCGACTCTTCCTCTACGACACGGATGGCAACGCCACCGAGATTGGACTTGACGAGGTCACGCCCTACCAGTTCCACTCGGAGTTCGAGGCACTCCTCGCCCGCGGAGTCCCGATGCAGGTCGACTCGCGTTCCTCACGCAATGTCGTCGCGATCATGGAGGCTGCCGAGAGATCGGCTCTCGAGCGCGGGCGCCCGGTGAGCCCGAACATCAGCTAATGAGCACCACGGTTCCGCCGGACGTCAACTGGGGACTTCTCGGCGCAGGCTGGCTGGCGCAAGCAGCAACCGCAGAGGCGATCCACCATGCTCAAGGCGCTCGACTTCAGTCAGCCGGGGCACGCGACCTCGTCAGGGCCGAGCGAACGGGCGCCACGAACTGCTACGACAACTACCAGTCCGTCATTGATGACGCCAGTGTCGATGCCATCTACATCTGCCTCTCGAATGAGGCTCACCTGCCGTGGATTCGGGCCGGCATTGCGGCCGGCAAGCACGTGCTGTGCGAGAAGCCGCTCGTTCTTGCCGAGGAGGAGGCCGCCTCGGTCTTCGCCGATGCCGCAGACGCCGGCGTGATTCTCGCCGAGGCTGTCTGGTCCCGGTGGCATCCGCGAATGCGGAGAATCGTCGAGTTGGCTCGCACCGGAGCACTCGGTGAGATCACCGGCTTCATGGGCGCATTCACCTTCGATGAGGTGGCTGCCGACAACTATCGACTCAGGGCCGAACGTGGCGGCGGCGCGCTCTACGACGTCGGGATCTATCCGCTTCACGCACTCTTCGGCCTACTGGACTCGGTCGACGACTTCGACATAGTGAGCGTTGACCGCACGCGACCGGACGGTGGGGTTGATCTCACCACGAGGGCATCGCTGGCCTGGGGCGAGAACACCTCGGCCACCATCACCGGTTCCTTCGTCATGCCCGAATCCCAGCTGTTGCACGTCCTCGGCACTCAGGGCGAGCTGCGAATCACCGACAACGAGGCCTTCACGTCGTACAAGAAGCCGACCGAGCTCTGGGTCGACGATCATCGCGAGACCTTTCCCGCCACGAATGCGTACCAGATCATGTTCGAGGAGATCAGCGCGCGAATTCGCGGCGAGGAAGGCTGGATCCTCCCATCACGGGACTCCCTGCGGGTGGCACGCGCCGTCGACATGATCCGCACGACACCGAGCGCCGGGGACGCACACGCCGGTCGGTAGCGCGCGTCGCCTTCGCGGGTGACCCACGGACTCAGGCGGATGTGCCTGCCGGAGCATCGGGCAATGCACCCAGGTCCCTGAGACCGAGAGCCTTGGCCACCGGTACCGCGGTGAGCCCGTAGACGAAGACCGTAACGGCAATGATGATGAATGCCGCAGGCAGCAGCTTCTCCGCGCCCGGCACCTTCGCTGCGACGAGTGCCGCGCCCACGCTTGACGCCGTGGCCGCGGCAACGATTCCCCTTGGATCCATCCAGCCGATGAATGCGCGCTCCCGTGAACTCAACCCGGACTTGTGAGTGCACACGAGAGCGATGAACGGACGCATGATGAGGATGAGGAAGAGAGCGACACCGATCGTCGGAATCGCAATCGTCGCGATGATCGGCGAGGGCACCAGGGCCGCGATGCTGATGAAGAGCACGCCGATGCCTATGGAAGCAATGGTGTTGAAGAACGGCTTCACCTGATCGAGCGAGGTGTTGAGCATTCTCGCGAGCCTCGGTGAGGCCACGCCCATGAGCAGTGCGGTCAGGAGCCCGCTCTCGCTCGCGATGAAGTTCGCGAACGCACTTGCCACGAGAACCGAGCCGATCAGCACCTGCGTGCCCAGGACGTGGTTGGGCCGCACGAGCTTCTGCCCGAAGATCACGATCGCCACTCCGATTGCGGCGACGATCACCGCCACGAGCAGGCTGCCCAGCAGGGTGAGCGCGGCCTCCCATGGAGAGCTCTGATCTGTCGCCCGCACGATCTGGAAGACGACGACCGCGAAGATCGCACCCAGCGGATCGAGTGTCGTGCCCTCCCACAGGAGGATGCCGCGGACGCGCGGCTTGAGTCGAGCAAGATCGAGAATCGGCGTGACGACTGTCGGCCCGGAGACGATCAGGATGGCGCCGAGCAGGAATGCCAGCGGCCAGGCGAGGCCCAGAAGGAGATGGGCTGCCGCCGATCCGGCCAGAAAGGTGAGTGCGCCTCCGATCCAGATCAGCCGTCGAACGACCGACTTATCGGAGCCCTTCAGGCTGATGCTGCCCAATTCCATGCCGCCTTGGAACAGGATCAGGGCGACCATCAGGTCAACAGCGACGGGGAAGGCGGCCCCGAGAATGTCGTCCATCCTCAGGCCTGGTGCGGCAAGACCGAAGAGGAAGCCCACCGGCAGCAGCAGGATGAGCGCAGGGATTCGCAGCAGGGGCGCGATGACCTGGCAGGCCATGGCCAGGCCGAACACCAATGCCGCGGCCAGCATCATGTCGGCCGGGGACACCTGGGTCATGAGGAGCATTGTTCCCCCCGCCGCCCCGGCCGACTACGGGCCTCTCCCGGGCCGTCGGTTCCCGGGCTCGCACCTGCATTCAGCGTCGGGACGGAATTTGCGCCAACTTTCGCTAGCGTGGCCCCACAACGACTCGTCCAAGTGGAGGCAGGCATGCCAGGCCAGGGAAACCTCCCCACTGTCGTCACGCGCCAGGAGTGGCTCACCGCCCGCAAGCAACTGCTCGAGAAGGAGAAGGCCCTCACCCGCGCCCGCGATGAGGTAAACGCCGAGCGTCGGCGCCTGCCGATGGTCCTGGTGGAGAAGCCTTACGCATTCGAGGGTCCCTCAGGGACGGTGAGCCTCCTGGATCTCTTCGACGGTCGACCTCAGCTCGTGATGCATCACTTCATGTTCGATCCCGCATGGGACGATCCCTGCCGGAGTTGCGCATCTGCTGCAGACTCCATCGCTGGCCTCCGGCAATTGCACGCTCGGAACACGTCACTGGTCGCAGTCTCGCGAGCACCTCTCGCGAAGCTCACGGGGGTGAAGGAGCGCATGGGCTGGACTTTCCCCTGGTACTCCTCACATGGGAGTGATTTCAATTACGACTTCCATGCGACCTTGGATGACACGGTGGTTCCCGTCCTTCTGCACTTTCGGGATGAGCAGGAGCTCTCCGAAACCGGGACGCCATGGACCCGCGGACCATGGACTCCGAGCATGCGCGGAATGGAGATGCCCGGCATCAGTGCCTTCCTGCGGGTCGGCGACGATGTGTTCCACACGTATTCGACCTTCGGCAGGGGTATCGAGGAGTTTCATCACGGATACCCGTACCTCGACCTCACCGCACTCGGTCGGCAGGAAGAGTGGGAGGAACCTGCCGGGCGGAGCGTGCCTCTTGGGCTTCAGGCCGGCGGCCCGAATCTCCGGCTGCCAGATCAGTACGAATGAGAGCGCAACGGCGTGCAGCGCATGGAGCCGCCTCGGGGATTTGAACCCCGGACCTACGCATTACGAGTGCGGGGACGAGGGTTCCGCCGGGGTTATTGACGATTCGCCTGAGACGAACCACGAACAACTTAGCGAAGTTCCGACTTCGCGGGATACCCCCGCACAAGGACGAACTGAGACGGGAACTGAGACTGATACGTGACAAGCCCAGAGCCGTTGACTTCCCGTCACGGGGTCTCCACCCCAGCGCCACCTTGTCAGGCGGACTCGCTCACTGGGCGCTAGCGTGGGGTCCGTTACGGGGGAGGTCTTCATGCCAATGGGTCGCGTTCGCGCACGCTGGCTCGCCATAGGGGTGGGAGCCCCGGTGGCTCTGTTGCTGACACTCGGCGCCGTTGCGCCCTCATCGGCCATGTCGGCCGCCAATACGGTCGCAGGGTGCACGATCAAGCCCAAGGCAAAGTGCCCGAAGAAGGATTTCGGGATGACGAGCCTGAAGGGTGTGAATCTGCAAGGAGCGAATCTCAGCGGATCAAGTTTTCGGGGGACCTCACTGGTGGGGGCTAACCTCACAGGCGCAAACCTGAGCAACATTGGGGCGGGCGGAACAACCACATCCAACGCGCTCACCGGGAACACGGAGTTTCGAAAAGGCTCATGGACGAAGGTGCGCGCCTCGAAGGCCAACCTGACCGAGGCTGAGTTTGGTGATGGCGACCTCTCGAACGCGAACCTCGCCGGCGCCAATCTGACCGGCTTCTTCGCCACACGCACTCGTTTCGCCGGAGCCAACCTCAGCGGCGCCAATCTGACACGGGCAGAGATCTACGGTTTACCAGAGGACCCTAAGGACATCCAGCGCATGGGGCCGAACCCCTTCAGGGGTTTGAACCTCACTGGAGCGGACCTACGCGATGCTCTGCTCAGTTTCGATCTCGCAGGGGTGAATCTGTCCGGAGCAAACCTCACCGGGGCGAACCTTGGAGGGGCCAAGAATCTGGAGCAAGCCATCGTGGATGGGGCGATCTTCTGCAGGACTGTTGCGCCGGGCGGTTACACAGAAACGATCGATACCAACTGCTGAGGCGCCGACGCTCTAGGAGACTTTGCGCCCTACGAACTGCTTTTGCGCACCATGCCCCCGGGCGACGGTTTCGGGCTCCCGATGACAAAGGCTCCCACCTCGTATCGAGGGGGAGCCTTTGCCATGTCGTCGGCGCTCAGGGGCACTCGGATTCCCCGCGTACCCGGTATGCCGGCGAGGGCGCAGCTTCTACGCGGCTGGCGCAGCTGCGAAGCCGGTGAGCATTCCCTTGTCCATCATGAACATCGTGTTGCCGTCATCGTCGATGAACGCCACGTCGCCGGTGCTCTTCATGATGAGCAGCACTTCCTCCTCGAACAGAACCGCATCGTGGATGGCATTCGCCGGTTCGATGACGTAGTCACCGGTCTTGTAGTCGCCCGTCTGTGGGTGGTTGCCCTTGCCCTTGAGGATGTAGATCTCGGCCTGCGACAGGTGCTGGTGGCGCGGCAGCACCGAACCTGGAAGCGCATTGATCATGACCGTCCAGCCAGGACCACTGTCGTCGATGTACACGACGCGCATGTTGACGTTGGGAGCCAACGGCTTGAACGGAAGCTCTTCCGTGGCAATGGTGCGACCGAAGTCCATGTAACCCTCTCCTCCATTTCGGGGCCGATTCCCCCATGGAGCGGCCTCGTTATGAGGATATATGGGGAATTCGTCGGGCGTCAGGAAAACGCAATAAGTCGGTCGTCTCCTTCGTAGCGCGGGACGAAGCCCCGCGACGATGACGGACGCGGGCATCCCCGCTGGACGATGAAGCCCGATCAGCTATTCCAGGGAACCGGGTACGACCAGGTGCCCAGATGCGTCAGACCATGTTCCAGGTTCCGCAGCCGACCGATCGCAGGAGAGCCCCGAGTCCATCGGAACCCACTGAAGTGTCGAAACTCAGCGTTTCGCCCCGATAGACCTGCAAGGAGCCTGCCGGTTGCGGGCGCCTCAAGGCAGCACGATCGGTAACCACGTAGCGGCAGGTGTTCGGTGTTGTGGGACGGCGCGGGCCTGGAGCCAATGCCTGCAAAGGGAAAAGGCCGTCAGGAGCCACGATCATGTGCTCCCACTCGTTCTTCTGGAGCTGGCAAGTGGAGGCGAATCGATCTCCGGCTTCGAGCGCGACTGCAATGTAGGGACCATCAGCGGCAGTCCACGAGACTGTCGGGCCACCATCCACTGGTTTCAACGTCCAGGCGCATCCATCAACCATGGTGTGCCATGTGCCTGCGAATTCGGCAGGGACCGATCGCAGATCAGATAACGATGAAGCGGCCTTCCACACCACCGGCATGCCAGCCGCTTGGGCAACCTTGAATTCACATTTAGGCACTTCATTGTCGGCAACGACGAAATTGTTGCCATCGCCACGGCTGGTGAAGTTGTAGCCGATCACTCTTGCAGGAGCCCCGGGAGCGGTGTTGCCGAACGTCGGGGACCACACCAGGCATGTCGCGGCATTCACCGACGAGATGCCCATTTCGAACTCTGTGAAGGGGAATGTCGCATCAGGGGTCCCCCGAGGTGGGAAGTACGGACCTTCGTGTGTGCCGTTGTAGTGCCGGCGGAGCTGCACGGATATCTCACCATTCGAGCAGTTGCCTCTGTTGCTCCCGAGCTTGCCGATCATGGGACCGTTCTGCCACTGCTTGTACAAAATTGGCAGGAAGCCCCCCGCGTCCCAACCGATCAGCCCGAAGCCGGGCGCATACTGCGGGCGTAGTACCGCATCAACGGCTTGACAGGGATTCATGCCCGTCGATGCAGAGACTCGCTGCACTTCGTTTGCGACGAGTTGGCCAACCTCGCGAAAGAACCCCGCGTAGGCGGCGTCGCGCTCCGCCGGCGTCATGAACTTCGTGTAGACGAGGTGGCAGTAGGACCAGACGCGCTCGGTGAGCGCGGCATCCTGCTTTCGAGCGAGTTGCGGGATGACGGCTGCGAACTCCTTGTCCCACCACGCATTGAGGCAAGTGGACGTACTGGCTCCATCAGGTCGAGTCGGAAGCGACGAACTTGATGAACCACCGCTGGGTTGATTGGAAAGCGCCGACCAGGCCCAAGTCGCGGCGCAAGCACGACACCGCCTTGCCCGCCGAGGTTTGGAGGGCACTTCGCGAGCATCAGGCGAATCAAGACGTCCTGCGATCCCTTGCTGGCGAGGACTGGTGGGACTTGGACTTCGTCTTCACTGATGCTCTCGGACGACCCATCGACCCACGCGGCGATCATCAGTCGTGGCAAGACCTCTTGAAGAAGGCAGGGCTGCCGCCCAAGAAACTCCACGCTGCCCGACACTCCTGCGGCACCCTTATGGCCGGAATCGGCGTTCCCATGTCCACCATCAAGGACGCCTTTGGTCACTCGTCCATCAAGGTGACCGAGCGCTACGTCAACACCCCGCGTGAGGGGCTGCGCTGGGCCATGGACCAAGTAGATGCAGCCGTCTTCGGAACACCCGCGAACGAAGGCGAACCGGTGCGAACTGAGACTGAAACTGAGACTGGCTTCGGGCTTCTGACCTTCGATCAGGTCATGGGCGCACAATCCCGTGAGGGAAATCGGAGCCGCCTCGGGGATTTGAACCCCGGACCTACGCATTACGAGTGCGATTAGGGCTTCACAGGCCGAAACTTCGGGCACATCGAGTAGGGGAAATAGACCCATCGAGAAACCTGCTGGATCACGTTCTGGTACCTAGATTGGTTCTCTGTTGGTTCCGTTATCCGCTGACCGAATCAACTCGACACCCCTGCGTGTTATCCCCTCGCTACCGCTGCGGCGCAGGCTTATCCGGGGAATACGCGCATCCGAGGTTTCTGGGGCCAAGCTTGAGTGTCAGTAGGTACTCGGTCACCGGTGCGTTAACACAATCCGACGGGGTGAACAGATAAGCGACATGCTGGGTGCTGTCGTAAGTGATGGTGCGTGACCCCACGAAAGTATTCGCAAGACTGCGCCCCCACACCCATGGGGTTGCCGCATCACCGGAGGACAGTACGAACAGGGGCGGAGTCTTGAGATTGGTCATGACTGGTGCACTGGAGACAGCAGGCGACAGATCCTTTGGTGCAAGCCCGAAGCATGCGGCAGAGTTCGCGATGAATGTCGGTGACGTCGTACCAAAGTTGCGCGCGATTGGTTCCGAGGCGGTAGCTAACTCTGCGACTGTCGGGCGATCGTGCAGGTCCGAGCAGTTGACGAGCACCTGAACAGGCACTCCTTTCGCAGAATCCTTTATGACTGAGCGCACTCCTTCAGCAATAGTTGCGACCACTGCAAGCCTCTTGGCACGCGCGCCCGGCGTCTTCGCGGTGATGCCCCCGTATAAGTTGTTGATCAGAGCCCGCGCTGCCGGGTACTGACTCTGGGCCGTCAGGAGTAACCGAAATTGCTCTGCCCAATCCCAACGGGTGAACTCGGTGCCATCGGGTAGTGCCAAGACCGTGGCATCGAGATAATCCTCAATCACGGTGATCTTGCGCGCCGTCTCTGGGGCCGCCAAGGCAGGGAACAGTTGCGTGGAAATCCACAAGTTGGACGGAAATGACGTACCAAGCCCATACATTGTTTCGCCCGCCGGCATACTGCCGTCCATGATCAGAGCCCGCAATTTGCTGGGGAAAGTGCGCGCGTAGGCGTACCCGATTCGGGTGCCGTAGCTCATACCCCAGTAGTTCCACGCCGAGTAGCCAAGCGCCACCCGCAGCGCATTGAGGTCACGAATGACCTGCCAGGTGCCCACATACGGAGCGGAATCTTGGTTAGCCGCTAGGCAGGCAGCATTAGCCGCCCCATTTTCATCTGCCCACTTCTGCCAGAACTCCCGCCAGTCCACTGGACCGGTC
Source organism: Actinomycetes bacterium (assembly GCA_046085905.1). Lineage (GTDB taxonomy): Bacteria > Actinomycetota > Actinomycetes > S36-B12 > S36-B12 > CAIKZY01. The sequence goes on from JBJSWO010000091.1 coordinate 35,138, forward strand.
GATGGCGGATATAGATCTGGGTACTGACAGCCGGAAGCCTCGGAACCGACAATCATGGTTAGCTCACGACTAGCGCCTCCGCGACGGAATTCCACCACCAGCGAATCGCCCGGAACAGACTCGCTGAATTCCGCGAGCACATCGGCGACGTTGCTTATTGCGCGATCACTGACCTTGGTGATGATGTCGCCCTTGACCAGGCCTGCCTTGGCAGCAGGTGAACCCGGCTTGGTCCCGGCAATCTCAGCCCCACCAGATTCACCTGGCGCCAGACTGAGTCCCGCGTAGGGCCGAGCTGGGCCAGTGATCTTCGGCCCGCTATCTCCCACGCCACGCGGATCCCAACCTACGAAATCAAAAGCGGATGCCACGTCAGCCGGGAGCAGCGAGTAGATGGCCGGGAAGGCTTCGATCCCCGACCCTCCAGGTCCGCCCGGGTTAAAGGTCAGCCCACCCTTGCCCTCCTTGGAGCGCATCACTCGCACGTCGATAGTCGTCGTACGACCATCAAGTGGGTTCTGCCAATCCAAGGGGACCGTGAGCCTGGCGCACTGGACGCCAGCAGGCAGCGACTTAGGCGGACACTTGAAGTAGGACAGTTTCGGCTCGAAGACTGCGGCCGCTGGAGCCGCCGAAGCCACAACACCCGTCAGACCCGCGAGCAGCGATGTTGCGCACGCCAGACCCGTGAGGGTTCGCACAGTGACTCTGATTTTCATGAAATCCCCCACACGCTCCTGGCCGTCGTAGATGCATTATCCGGTGTCGAATCACCGGCATGCTGAGAATGCAGCAAACGGCGACAGCGGAAAGATCACAGGCACGCTGTTCAGCATGGCTTCCGCGACCACCGGCACTATCTCCGTGGAGTTATTCGCGAAAGAGATCAACCGGCTGGGGCAACGCCGTCTTTTCGGTCATGGAACGTGGACGGGTTCGCGCACGCACCGAGTGATCGGCTTTCACGGTCAACATGGAAACCAATTCCAGCGGGGAGACAACTAGCTGTGGAGCCGCCTCGGGGATTTGAACCCCGGACCTACGCATTACGAGTGCGTTGCTCTACCCCTGAGCTAAGGCGGCCTGCACTTGGAGGGGCCATACGGCAGCCCTCCAAGGGCTAGGGAATGCTACCCCAGTTGCCCGGGGCTCAATTAACCGACGTGAGCCATGGGCGAATCGTTGGCAGCCATGTCCTTCTTGGTCATGTTGACCAGGGCGATCCAGAGGATTCCGGCAAAGGCCAGGATGGCCGCTCCCCACAGGAAGCCGCGGTTGAAGCCGGCGACGAGCGCATCGGGGGTCGGTGCCTGCAGGTTGTTGCTAACGATGTACGCAGTGGTAGCCGAGGCGGCGATGGTGTTCAGGAACGCGACACCGATGGCGCCGCCGATCTGCTGGCTCGTGTTGAGCACGGCCGAGGCAACGCCCGCGTCGTGGTTGCCGACGGCGAAGAGCGATACCGCCGAGAGCGGCACGAAGACGAGGCCCATGCCGAGGCTGATGATGATCAGCGAGGGCAGGATGTCAGCGACGTAACCGCTGGTGGCGTTCATGCGGAGCAGGAGCAGCATGCCGATCACTGTCATGATGAAACCGGTGCCCGTCACCCAGCGCGGACCGAATCGCGGCAGGAGCTGGCTGGCGATGCCGGCGCTGACGATGACTCCTGCGGAGAACGGCAGGAAGAGCAGGCCGGACTTCAGCGGGCTGTAGCCAAGGACGCCCTGGAAGAAGTACGTCAGGAACAGGAACATCGCGAACAGACCGATTCCGACGAAGAACGAGGCGAGATAGGCGCCGCCACGGTTGCGATTCTTCAGGATCTTCATGGGCAGCAACGGATGCGAGGTCTTCGACTCGATGAGGAGGAAGATCACGAGGAGTGCCAGCCCGGCTCCCATGAACAGGAGCGTCTGAGTGCCGTTCCAGCCTTCGGACTCTGCCTTGGTGATGCCGTAGACCAGGGAGACGAGGCCCAGGGTTGCGGTGATCGCGCCGGGAATGTCGTACTTGGTGTCGCCGGTCGCACGTGACTCACGGACGAAGGGAATGGCGAGGAACACGGCGATGATGGCGATCGGCACGTTGACCAGGAGGGTCCAGTGCCAGTTGGCGTACTCGGTCAGGATGCCACCGAGCACGAGACCGATAGCGGCGCCGCCGCCGGAGAGTGCGCCGTAGACACCGAAGGCCTTGGCGCGCTCCTTGGAGTCAGTGAAGGTCACCGAGATCAGGCTCAGTGCGGCGGGAGCGAGGATCGCGGCGAACAGGCCCTGGAGTGCGCGAGCCGCGAACAGGGTGCCGGAGGACTGGGCAAGGCCACCGAGGAATGAGGCGAAAGCGAAGCCGATCAGGCCGATGATGAACATCTTCTTGCGACCCGCATAGTCGGCGATACGACCGCCAAGGAGAAGTAGACCGCCGAAGGCGAGGGTGTAGGCGGTGATGACCCACTGGCGATCGGCATCGGAGATACCGAGGTCGACCTGCATCGAGGGCAGGGCAATGTTCACGATTGAGGCATCGAGCACGACCATCAGCTGGGCGATGGCGATGACGACGAGCGCCCCCCAGCGCTTCGGGTCGGGGATGACTGCCGCGGCAGTCGAGGGCGCGGTGGCGTCAGACACAGGGGCTCCAGATGTGAACGATGTTTAGTTAGGGAACCCTAGCACCTTTGTTGAACCGGCAACTTTCCCGTGAGGAGGTAGCCATCCACCTGCTCGTCGACGCACGACGAACCGCGGCTGTAGGCAGTGTGCTGATGAGCGTCCCAGGTGAGCAGACCCGCATCCGAGAGCTCCCCTGCCACCTGCTCGGCCCAGGCGTAGGGCGTGGCCGGATCATTCGTGGTGCCCACCACCAGGATCGGAGCGGAGCCCGGGGCGGTCACCTCTGTCACGGGTGCGGCGACTCCCGCGGCCACCGGCCAGCCACCACAGCCCAGGAGTCCCCAGGCCAGGGAGGGCCCGAAAGTCGGTGCCTGGGTCGACCACTCCTGGGCCAGCTGTGCCGAATCGGCTGCACTGCCGTCGAATGGACGGTCGATGCACGTCACCGCGTAGAAGGCTTCGAGGGCGTTGCTCGTGTAGTGCCCTTGAGCATCGCGACTGGAGCGCTGATCCCACAGCCCGAGCAGGTCGTCCGGCTGAGCATTGGTCACGGCCGTCGAGAGCGCCGGAATCAGTGCCTCGTAATCACCCGGCGGGAAGTAGAGGTAGGAGACAACGGCCGATTGCGCGAGCGCCTGGGTCAGCTCTCGCCCGTCCGCGCCGAGCAGTGGCTTCGTGTCGAGACCCTCGAACCATGCACGCAGAGAGGCGACGATCTCTTCGGCGCTCCCCTGCCACGGGCACGCCTCAGACTCACTGCACGCCTCAGCGAAGTTTTCCAACTCCTGCTCGAGAGCGATGGCTTGCATGCGCGTCGTCTCGATCAGGTCAGTGCCTGCCGGCAGCACTCCGTCCAGAACCATGCGGCCCACGTTCGCGGGAAACAGCTCGGCGTACACCGCACCGAGATAGGTGCCATAGGACTTCCCGAGGAAGTTGAAGGCAGGATCGCCGACAACCGCTCGAACGATGTCGAGATCTCGCGCGGCATCGACCGTTCCCATGCGTCCGTACAGCGGCGACTCCGACGCGGCACAGCCCTCGCGAAGTGTCGTGCTCACTGCCTGGAGGCTAGCCATTTCCTGCGGAGTATCCGGGGTCGAGTCAGCCGCGACGAGCGTGTCCTTCTGCTCATCAGTCAGGCACTCCAGGGGCGAGCTGTGGGAGACACCACGGGGATCGACGCCGATGAGATCGAAGTGCTGCAGCACGTCAGCACTGACTACGCCCTCGCCCGCCTTCGCGTACTCGAATGCACTTCCGCCGGGGCCCCCGGGATTGACGAACAGCGAGCCAAGGTCGGCATCACCTGAACTCACCCGTGAGACATTCAGGTCGATGGTGGTTCCCGCCGGATCTGCGTAATCGAGCGGGACTTTCACGAGCATGCAGTCGGCATTGCCGCAGTTTCTCCAGGTCGCCGGCTGCGCGTAGAAGGTCTCGAGACCCGGCGGGGCGCTCGGCATCACCGCGGGCAGTACTGGCGCGACCACGGTTGAGTTCGAGCAGCCGGCTAGCACCAGTGATGACAGGAACAATGCCCCGGCACCCGCCAGCTTTCGCATCACAGCCCGCCCACCGTGCGAGCCGGAAGCTTCGCCTTGTCGACCGCGCGACGCAGGATCTCCGCGAGATCCTGGTACTCCACGAGTCGCGAGCTGGTGTTGCGAAATATGAGACCGACTCGTCGACCCGGGGCGGGCGAGGTGAACCTGGCAATGCCCAGTGCCGCGCCGCGGGCCTCCACGCGCACGGCTGTCTCGGGCAGCAAGGTCGCGCCGTGACCGGCGGAGACCAGCTGCACGATCGTGCCCAGCGATGACGCCCGAGCTGGATCAGAGCCGGCATCGGCGAGACCTGCTTGCACGCACACGTCTAGAGCCTGATCGCGCAGGCAGTGACCCTCATCGAGCAGCAGCAGACGCATGTTGGTCAGGCGCGCAAGGTCAACGCCCTCAGCATCAGCCAGCGGATCATCGGCCGCCACGGCGAGCACGAAATCCTCGTCGTAGACCGGAATCTCGACGAGATTCGGCTCGCCCGTGGGCAGCGCGAGCAGGGCGACATCGATATCACCATGACGCAGCGCCTCGATGAGTCGTGCTGTCTGATCCTCGTGCACCTCGGGCTGCAGATCGGGCGCCTCCCTGCGCAATGTGCGCAGCACGGCCGGCAACAGGTACGGGGCGATGGTCGGGATGATGCCGATACGCAATCGACCGCTGAGCCAGCGCGCCGGAATCGCCGCCTCAGCCACGGCATCGACAGCCTCGACAGCTCGACGTGCCAACGGCAGCAGGCTCTCGCCGGCGGGGGTCAGCAGCACCTGCCGCGCATTTCTCTCCACGAGCTGCACCTGGAGATTGGTCTCCAGGGATGCCAGCGCCTGGCTCAGGGTCGGCTGCGAGACTCCCACGATCACCGCGGCCTCGCCGAAGTGCAGTGTCTGGGCAATCGCGACGAAGGCACGCAACTGCGCGACTGTCGGCGAAGGAGTGCTCATAGAAAAAGACTATGACACGAGGTTTTGCGATCGGCGACGCATCAGGCCGAGGCGGTGCGAATCCACGGATCCTTCAATTCGACCATCAGGGACTCCAGTGCCGAGAGTGGTGCGACGTTAGCTCGAATCTGCGCACGAGTGTGCTCGATGGCGTCGAGGCGGCGACCGGTGTCGTTAGGCGTGCTCGAGGCAGCCAGCTGGCTCAGCTGCGGACGCATCTCGTCGTTGATCAAGGTGACGGGGGAATCGAGCTGGATCATCAGCACATCGCGATAGAGGCCGAGGAGATCGACCAGGGCACGATCGAGCTGGTCGCGCACCGTGCGAGTCGCGCGCTTCTTCTGGGAGTCGGTGAGCTCCTTCTGCGCTGACTTCATCAGCTTGTCCATCTTTACCTTGGTCACGCCCTCGGCACCGGCACCGTAAGTGGTCTCGAGTCGAGACTGCTCGGCAGCATCAAGCGGCTCGGTGATGGCCTTGGCATCCTCGGTTGCGGCCCCGAGCAGATTGCTCGCCGCAGCAAAGCAGCCGGGGATGTCATGCAGACTGAGCGGAATGCGGAGAACTTCCTGGCGACGCATGCGGGCATGCTCATCTCTCGCGAGGGCACGCGCACGACCGATATGCCCCTGGGACGCGCGAGCCGCGAATGAAGCCATCGCCGTGTCGACGCCATATGCATCGACAAGCAACTGCGCGACGGAGGCTGTGCTGGGCGTCGCCAGGTTCACATGCCTGGTGCGCGACACGATCGTGGGCAGGACATCCTCGACACTCGGCGCGCAGAGGATCCACACAGTGTGCGGCGGCGGCTCCTCGAGTGCCTTGAGCAGCACGTTGACGGCGCGTTCGGTCAGGCGATCAGCGTCCTCGATCACGATCACATGCCACGGCGCGTTCACGGGAGACATAGATGATGACCGCACGAGCTCGCGCGCATCATCAACGCCATACGTGAGCTCGGAGGTGCTCACGACATCGACATCGGCATGACCGTTGAGCGGAGCGGTGCGACATGCCTGGCAGGTGCCGCAGCCTCCCTCGGCGCAGACAAGCGCGGCTGCGAAGCAGGTGGCAGCTGTCGATCGACCGGATCCCGGCGGGCCCGTGAACAGCCACGCATGGGTCATGGCCGGACCGTTCTCTCCGCGAAGGACGAGCTGAGCATCCGCGGCGGCATGGCTGAGCTGCTCCACCACGGCATCCTGGCCGACGAGCGACGACCAGATGGTCACGAGAGTCTCCCGAGCTCGGCATCGACTCGCGTGCGGATCTCGGCAGCGATCTCGTCAATCGTCTGACGCGCATCGACCACCACGTACCGAGCGGGGTCGAGCGCTGCGAGAGTCAGGAAACCCTGTCGCACGTGGCGATGGAACTCGATCGGCTCGGCCTCCATGCGATCAGGATTCGCGACACGAGAGAGCCCGAGGGCCGGGTCGACATCAAGCACGATGGTGAGGTCGGGAATGCAGTCCTGCGTGGCCCAGATACTGAGATCGCGAATCTTCTCGATACCGAGCTCGCGCCCGACACCTTGATACGAGACCGAGGAGTCGATGTATCGATCGCAGATCACGACATCACCGCGCTCGAGGGCGGGGCGAATGACGCGTGCGACATGCTCGCCTCGAGCGGCGGCGAAGAGCAGAGCCTCGGCACGCGAGTCCAGACCGGTGAACTCGGGGTTCAGCACGACGGAGCGAATGGCCTCGCTTGCCGGCGTGCCCCCCGGCTCGCGAGTGCGCACGATCGAATGACCGTGAGCGGCCAGGTGAGCGGCGAGCAGCCCCTCCTGGGTGGACTTGCCCGCGCCCTCTCCGCCCTCGAAGGCGATGAAGTATCCGCTCATGGCTCTACTGTGCCGAAGCCGCGGACTTCTTGGCGGCCTTCTTCGCAGCGGTCTTCTTCGTCGCCTTCACGACACGTGCCGTGGTCTTGGCCGGTGCCTTCTTGGCCACCTTCTTCACGGCTTTCTTCGCAGTCTTCTTCGTCGGCTTGCCCTCGAGAGCCTCCTTGGCGCGGCGCTCAGAGAGAAGATCGCTGGCACGCTCGACGCTGACGGTCATGGGATCGTCGGCAACTCGCAGTGACGCATTGGTCTCGCCGTCGGTGACATACGGGCCGAAGCGGCCTTCCTTCACCACGATCGGCTTGCCACTTGTCGGGTCGTTTCCGACCTCGCGCAGAGGTGCCTTGGCCGCACCGCGACCGCGCACCTTGGGCTGAGCGAAGAGCTCGAGCGCCTTCGCGAGGTCGACGGTGAAGATCTCGTCCTCGCTCGAGAGCGAGCGCGAGTCGGTGCCCTTCATCAGGTACGGGCCGTAGCGACCGTTCTGCGAAGTGATCTCGACGCCGTCAGCTGGGTCGGTGCCGACCACGCGAGGCAGGCTCAGCAGGCGCAGCGCGTCGTCGAGGGTGATCTCGCCGAGGTTCATGTCGCTGAACAGCGATGCGGTGCGCGGCTTGGCCGACTTCGGCGATCCCTCGGGCAGCACCTCGGTGACATAAGGCCCGTAGCGGCCCGACTTCGACATGATCTCGAGACCCGTATCGGGATCGATGCCCAGCAGGCGATCGCCGGACGGCATGGCAAGAAGCTCCTCGGCGAGCTGTGCTGTGAGCTCATCGGGCGCGGTGCCGACGGGAATGTTCGCCCGCTCCTCGCCGCGCTCGACGTAAGCGCCGTAACGACCGACGCGCAGGTAGGCATCAGTGCCATCGATCGGCGTGATGGCGATCTCGCGCGCATCGATGGCGCCGAGATCCTCAGTCAGGGCCTTGATGCCGGGGAACTGGCCATTGACGCTCTCGCCACCGCGCCAGAAGGCCTCGAGCTGCTTGACGCGATCGGTCTCGCCCGCGGCGATGAGGTCGAGAACCTCTTCCATGTTGGCGGTGAACTGATAGTCGATGAGCGAGGTGAAGTGCTCCTCGAGAAGACGGATCACCGAGAAGGCCGTGAAGCTGGGAACGAGGGCGGAGCCCTTCTTCCAGACGTATCCGCGATCAACGATCGTCGACATGATCGAGGCGTAGGTAGACGGGCGACCGATGCCGAGCTCCTCGAGCCGAGCCACGAGCGAGGCCTCGGTGAACCGTGCCGGCGGGGTCGTGTTGTGGCTTGCCGGGTTCAGCGAATTCGCGTGCACGATCTGGCCCTCGGTCATGTTCGGCAGCTCACGCTCGCGCTCGTCATCATCGAGGCTCTCCTCGGTGATGTCCTTGAGTGCAGCCAGGAAGCCGGGGAACACGATGACGGTGCCGGAGGCACTGAACTCGGCGTCCTTGCCGTTGGTGGCAAGTGCGCCGATCTTCACCGTGGTGGTGGCGATCTTCGCGTCGACCATCTGCGAGGCGACGGTGCGCTTCCAGATCAGCTCGTATAGCGCGAACTCATCGCCGTGGAGTTCCTTCGATACCTCACCAGGGGTTCGGAAGACGTCGCCGGAAGGACGGATGGCCTCGTGCGCCTCCTGGGCGTTCGTGACCTTGCGGTCGTAGCGACGCGGTACCTCGGAGACGTACTCGGGGCCGTAGAGCTCACGGGCCTGGTTGCGTGCCGCGTTGAGTGCCTGATCCGACAGCGTGGTGGAGTCGGTACGCATGTAGGTGATGTAGCCGTTCTCGTACAGCGACTGCGCCACGCGCATGGTGCGCTGCGAGCCCCAGCGCAGGCGCTTGGAAGCCTCCTGCTGGAGGGTCGAGGTCATGAAAGGCGCCGACGGGCGGCGAGTGCCCGGCTTCTGCACGACCGAGCGCACGGTGAAGTCGGAGCCGATGAGGTGATTGGCGAGCTCATTCGCGGCGAGCTCGTTGAGAAGCACCACGTTGGCGCCCTTGAGAGAGCCCTGCTCATCGAAGTCCTTGCCGGTGGCGACGCGAACGCCGTCGACCGAGCTGAGCTTCGCGTCGAAGTTGCCGGGTGCGAACTCGGCGAGGATGTCCCAGTAGTTGCCGCTGCGGAAGGCGATGCGCTCGCGTTCGCGGTCGACGACGAGTCGCACGGCCACTGATTGAACGCGGCCGGCCGAGCGCGCCTCACGGCCGATCTTCTTCCAGAGCACCTCGGAGACGGGGTAGCCGTAGAGGCGATCGACGATGCGGCGGGTCTCCTGCGCATCGACGAGCTGCATGTCGAGATCACGCGGATTGCTGACAGCCGCACGAATGGCCTCGGGGGTGATCTCGTTGAAGACCATGCGCTGGACGGGAACCTTCGGGCGCAGGACCTCCATGAGATGCCAGCTGATGGCCTCGCCCTCGCGGTCCTCATCGGTAGCGAGCAGGAGTTCGTCGGCGTCCTTGAGAGCGTTCTTGAGCTCGGTGATGGTGGCCTTCTTGGAGTCGTGCACCACGTAGACCGGCTGGAACTCGTCATCGACGTTCACGGCGAGCTTCGACCACGGCTTCTTGCGGTCGGCCTCGGGCAGCTGGGAGGCCTTGGCCGCGAGGTCGCGGATATGGCCGACCGAGGCCAGGACCGTGTAATCGGGGCCGAGGTAGCCCGCGATCTTCTTGGCCTTGGCCGGTGACTCGACGATCACCAGGGTCTTATGCGCCACGAAAGCCTCTCCTTTATATGCACGCCGGGATTACTCGGCGGAGTCTGACGGTAGGTCAGCCCCCTCTGTCAAATTCGGGCGCCCCCGGAATTCGCCGATTTTCCCCTTCCCCTATGGGGAAAGTAGTTCGCCCCGTGTCCGATTATCGGATCACGGGGCGAACTGACGAGAGGACCTACATGGCCTTGAGAGCCTCCGGATCGCCGACCGCGATCGGGCGACGCTTGGAGACGACCACGGCGACAACCACGATGATCACGGCCACCAGGGCGATGATCCAGCGCAGCGGTGCATTCTCGTCGGCGCCAATGCTCATGGCCACGACAGCCGGTGCGATGAGCAACGCGACCAGGTTCATCACCTTGATCAGCGGGTTGATCGCCGGGCCTGCGGTGTCCTTGAACGGATCGCCCACGGTGTCGCCGATGACGGTGGCGGCATGGGCCTCCGAGCCCTTGCCACCGAAGTGACCGTCTTCGACGAACTTCTTCGCGTTGTCCCAGGCGCCGCCCGAGTTCGACAGGAACACGGCCATGAGCACGCCCGTGGCGATGGTGCCTGCGAGGTACGCGCCCAGGGCGCCGACGCCGAGGCCGAAGC